>DATCXH010000709.1:0-7102 GCA_036565925.1 Vicinamibacterales bacterium | reverse complement strand
AGATCGGCTCGAGGAACGTGTTGGCGAATCGGAAGTACAGAAGGTTCTGGACCGGCTCCTTGCCCAGGTAGTGATCGATGCGGAAGATATCGGACTCCTGGAACACCCCGTGGAGGGTGTCGTTCAGCCGTTTGGCCGACGCGAGATCGCGCCCGAACGGTTTCTCGACGACCACGCGCGCGCCGCGGGCACAGCTGCTCTCGCCGAGACAGCGCACGATGATCGGAAACATGCTCGGCGGAATGGCGAGATAGTGCAGCGGATGCTGCGCGGGACCGAGCTCGGCGCGGAGCCGCACGAACGTGTCGTGGCTCTCGTAGTTGCCTTCGACCAGTCGAAGGAGATCGAGCAACTTCGCGAACGCCGATCGGTCGACGCCGCCACCGTGTTTTTCGAGGCTTTCATAGGCGCGCTTGTGCAGCTGCTCGAGCGTGCTGCCCCTGGCCACACCGATGATCGGTACGGTGAGATGCCCGCGGCGGATCATCGCCTGCAGGGCAGGAAAGATCTTCTTGAACGCCAGGTCGCCCGTGATCCCGAACAACACCAGCGCGTCGGAGTGTGTGGCCGTCATGCGTGCTGCTCGACGTGGCCGCCGAAGGCGAAGCGCATCGCCGACAGCAGACGGTTCTGAAAATCGGCCTCGCCGCGCGAGGTGAAGCGCGCGAACAGCGCCGCGGAGAGGACGTCGGCCGGCACGCCTTCCTGAATTGCCGCTTCGATTGTCCAGCGACCCTCGCCTGAATCCGAGACGCGGCCGGCGAAACCGGCCAGGTCGGGACTCCGACCGAGTGCCGCCGCGGTCAAATCAAGCAGCCACGACGACACGACGCTGCCGTGGCGCCACACTTCGGCGATCGCCGGCAGATCGAAATCGAACTGATAGTACTGCGGGTCGCGCAGCGGAGTGTGCTCGGCGGTGGCCTGCGCCTCCGTCTTGCCGACGTTGGCGTGCTTGAGGATGTTGAAACCTTCAGCGTAGGCGGCCATCAAACCGTACTCGATGCCGTTGTGCACCATTTTGACGAAGTGTCCGGCACCGGCCGGACCGCAGTGGAGATATCCGCGCTGAGCCGTGGACAGAGCTGGTGTAGTCTCCGCCGGTGTAGTGTCCGCCTTCAGGCGGACGTCACCGCCCGGCGCCAGCGTCGCGAAGATCGGATCGAGGTGTTTCACCACATCCTTCTCGCCGCCGATCATCAGGCAGTAGCCGCGCTCGAATCCCCACACGCCGCCGCTCGTCCCGCAATCGACGTAATGCAATCCACGCGACGATAATCGCTTCGCGCGATCGACGTCGTCGCGATAGTACGAATTGCCGCCGTCGATGATGATGTCGCCCGGCTTGAGCCGCGGCTCGAGGGCCTCGATGGTGGCATCGACCAGCGCGGCCGGCAGCATCAGCCAGATCGTGCGCGGTGCGCTGAGCTTGCCGAGGAAATCCTCGAGCGTCGTTGACGCGACGGCTCCCTCACCAGCCACCGCTCGCATCGCGTCGGCGGCGCGGTCATACACGACGCACGAGTGCCCGCCGCGCATCAATCGGCGCACCATGTTGCCGCCCATTCGACCGAGACCAATCATTCCGAGTTGCATTGAGTGATCGTAGTAGGAATCAGGAATCGGGAGTCAGGAATCAGATGGGGGAATCAGGGATTAAGGTCCGGTAGACTGAACCGGTGAACACTGATGAGCTCAAGGCGTTACAGGCGCCGCTGAAAGAACGTTACAGGTCAGAGCCCTCGGCGGCGATGATTACGCTGCGTGCGACGGGTCGTGCGTCGGACGGTGTCTCGTGCAGCGTCGAGACCGGGCGTGCGCTGGTGAAAGCAGGACTGCACCCGGCGACGGGCGGCGATGGCACGCTGGCCTGCTCGGGCGACATGCTGCTCGAAGCGCTCGTGGCGTGCGCCGGTGTGACATTGAACGCTGTGGCGACGGCAATCGGCGTCGAGCTGCGCGACGCGACGATCACGGCCGAAGGCGATTTGGATTTTCGCGGGACGCTTGGTGTGACGAAGGACGCGCGTGTCGGCTTCGGCGCGATCCGGTTGAATATCGCGCTCGATACCGATGCCTCCGCCGAGCAGATTGCGACGCTGCTGAAGCTGACGGAGCGTTACTGCGTCGTGTATCAGACGCTCCGCCAGCCACCGGAAATCCAAGTCCGGCTCGAGCCGGACACTACATCTACTTCCCGCCGGGCCTGATGTTCTGATTCACCCGGAAGAAGTTGCTCGGGTCGTACTTCTTCTTGATCTTGCCGAGCCTCGCGTAGTTCTTGCCGTAGCTCGCCTTGACGCGTTCGTCGCCTTCGGTGTCCATCATGAAGTTCACGTAGCCGCCGGGCGCGGAGTATGGGTGAAGAGCGTTCCAGTAGTCCTTTGCCCAGTTGGTGATCTTGTCCTTGTTGGCCGGATCGGGATCGACGCCGACGATCACCGACGCCCACTTCGCGTCCCGATACGCCCACGGCGTGGCATTGGCCTTCACTCTCGACGCGGCGCCATCGATCGGATACAAGTGCATCGTCGAGAACATGGTCGGCAAACGTGAGCCGTGCATGACGTGATGGGTGATGGCTTCGTCGCTCAATTCGTGCACGAAGTCGGCCTTCCAGTACCACTGCAGACCCGGCACATAGAGCGCGTCGAACATGCTTTGCAGCATGGGATGAGGAATCGGCCCCACCATGTCGAGTGCCGGTTTTCGGAAGCCGCGGATCGGCTTGAACGCCTTCTCGGCCTTCTTGAGTCCGCCGGTGTAGTTCCACACGATGCCGCACATCTTCTTGTTGTGCAGGTGCTCCGGGAACGGTGGCCCCGGTGGGACAACGAGGAACGCGAAGAACCCGTTGATGTCACGCGGCGCTTTGGTGATGAACGAGCGATACCACTTCAGGATGTCGACGCTCTCTTCGATGTGCCAAAACATCGGGCCGGCGTAGTTGGTGTGGACGTCGTGCGCTTTGAAGAGAAACGACGTCACGACGCCGAAGTTGCCGCCGCCGCCGCGCACTGCCCAGAAGAGATCGGCGTTCTCCTTGGCCGTCGCGGTGACGAACTTGCCGTTGGCTAGCACCATCTCGACGCCGAGCAGGTTGTCGATAGTGAGCCCGTACTGTCGTGTCAGGTGTCCGATGCCGCCGCCCAGCGTGAGCCCGCCGACGCCTGTGGTGGAAATGATCCCGGCTGGCACGGCGAGGCCGAAAGCATGCGTCGCGTGATCGACGTCGCCCCACAGCGCGCCGCCGCCGACGATGACGGTCTTCTTCTTGGGATCGACGCGCACATAGCGCATCGGCGACAGATCGATCACCAGCCCGCCATCGCACACGCCGAGTCCACCGGCGTTGTGGCCGCCGCCGCGAATCGACACCACCAGCTTGTTCTCGCGGGCGTAGTTCACTGCGGCAATGACGTCTGCCACGTCGGCGCAGCGCGCGATCAGCTTCGGCCGGCGATCGATCATGCCGTTGTAGACCTTGCGAGCTTCGTCGTAGCCCGAATCGGTCGGCGTGATCAGGCCGCCTCGCAGGCTGGCTTTCAACGTGGCAACGGTGGAATCAGTCATGGAACGCCTCCGGCTCAAACGTATCCCGGCCTCTCGCGGCCAGTATTAATCGATGGACTTGTACACCCGTTCGTCCAGTGGGCTGCCCGTCATCGGCTGCAGCGTGTCGCGATATTGCCTCGTATGGGGCGCTGCAACATGTGCGTCGAGCGCCTTCTGATCGCGCCACACCTCGACGACCGTGAAATGGTTCGCGCGCATCGTGTGCTGGACGACATCGAAGCGGACGTTGCCGGGCTCTTTGCGGCTCGCCTCGGCCAGGTCCTTCAGCATCACCGCGACCTGTGGATTGGGCGCGACATCGACATGCGAGATCACGATCACCTGAGACGCTGCAGCTCGTCCGCCGCGGCGATTGTCGCCACCCGTCGGGCCGACGCTGATGGCTTTGTAGGGACGTTGGTCGTAGTCGCTGACGCGCAGGGGTTGCAGCGCGTCGCGCAGCTGTTGCTGCACGGCGGCGTCGCGTACCTCGAACGCTTTCTGATCGCGCCACACTTCGAAGAGCGCGAAGTGCCCGGGCCGTCCGAGTTGCTCGAACACTTCGATGCTGACGAACCCGTCCTGCTTGGCGCTGCTGTCGCGATACTGCTTGAGGAGCGCGATGGCCCTCCCGGTGGAAGAGGCCATCGCTTCGATATAGGAGACGGCGTAGAAGCGAGTGTCGGCAGGGGTACCGGCCTGCTGCCCGGGCATTGCCACGAGCAGCAGGGCGCTCACCAGCAGCTGCGACAAGGCCGACACCTCTCGTTCCGCCGCAGTGTTACTTCTTGGTCGCCGACCAGGAACCGCTGCTGCCGCCGCTCATCGTTCCCGACATCGAATTGCCGTTCACCTTGCCGGTGTACTTGGTGCCGCCGACGCTGAACGTGATCTCGTCGCCGCGCAGCCGGCCGCCGGTGATCGCCGTCGAGCCGAGCGTGCCTTCGACCTTCTGGAATTTCTGCGTCAGGGTCAGCGCGTTCTGGCCAGCCTGCCACGTGCCCTGGACCTGCGCCGGGACGATCCACAGATGCGCCGTGCACCAGCTGGTGCAGTCGCCGCCGATCGTCTCGCTCGTATCCGGTTCCCAGTCTTCCATCGTGAACGTGTTGGACACGATGCGCGTGCCGGGCCGCATCTTCAAAATCTGCGGACGCAGCCGCATGTTGATCGATGGCAGCAGGAACATCGTGACCACCTGCGCCTTCGAGAAGTCGGTCTCGAAGAGATCGGCCTTCACGAAGTTGGCCTTGCCGGTGACGCCCGCCGCCGCCGCATTCTTCTTCGACAGTTCGACCATGTCAGGGTTGTATTCGATGCCCTGCGCCTGCGCCCCGCGCTTGGCCGCGGTGATCACCGTGCGGCCGTCGCCCGAGCCGAGATCCATGACGAAATCCTGCGGAGTGACTTTGGCCAGGTCGAGCATCTTCTCGACCAATGCCTGTGGCGTGGGTACCCAGACCACATCTTTTCCGGCCTGACCGACCGTGGGTTCAAACGGCTTCGTTGTGGCCTGCGCGTGCGCAGCGACCCAGGCCGTAGCGACGAAGGCAGTGACGATGAGCAATCCAGTCGCGCGACGTGCACTCATGACAACTCTCTCCAGGAGGATGATACAGTTTTGCAAAGCGCCCAATAGCGTATACCAGGGTCGTACCTCAGTCGACGCAAGCTTATGGCATCAGCAGACAGATCCGATAAGTTCGATATGGCCAGCGAAACGCCTGATTATTACGAGATCCTGCAGATCAGCCCGACGGCAGAGCCGGAGACGGTCCACAGGGTCTACCGTCTCCTCGCCCAACGCTGCCACCCTGATAACAAAGAAACGGGCGACGAGGCGCAGTTCCGGCAGTTGTCCGAGGCCTATTACGTCCTCAGTGACCCGGGCCGCCGGGCTCAGTACGACATCGGCCATGCCGCGCTCAAACAGGCGCGGTGGCGCCTGGTCGCAAATGGCGCGAACGCCTCGAATGATTTCGAGATGGAACAGCTGATCCGGCTGACGGTTCTCGAAGTGCTCTACACACGACGACGTACGGAGCCAAATCTCACTGGTATCTCGATGTGGGATCTCGAGCAGCTGATTGGGCGCGCCCGCGAGCAACTCGAGTTCACCGTCTGGTACCTCACCGCGAAAAGGTTCGTGACCCGCTCGGACAGCGCCGAGTTGGTCATCACGGTTGAAGGCGCGGAATACCTCGAAGCGAACTACGCGAGCAACTCGCAGCGTCGTCTCGAAGCCGGTAGGAAGGCCTCCTAGCTAGCCGTCGCAGCGATGTTCGTCGCTGCGACGCTGCACGTTGTTTTCACTGCTCGGGTCACCACGCACGCGGCCCGAAAAGAAACGACCTACAATTCAGTCGTCCATGTCAAAGCTTCAGATTGAAGAACGTCGTGTTGACGACGTGACCGTGGTCGTCCTCTCTGGGCAGATGCTGCTCGATGACGGTGACCTGGCGTTCCGTCGTCACATCGCTGCGCTCCTCAACGACAGTCGAATCAAAATCCTCGTCGATCTCGACGGAGTGACTTACATCGACAGCTCAGGCGTCGGCATGATGGTGGCGCAGCTCAAGACGGTGCGTCAGCACGGCGGCGATATGCGATTGATGCGTCTGAACTCACGCGGCCAGCGGATGCTCACGCTGCTCAAGCTCCGCTCCACGTTCGAGGCGTTTGACGACGAAGCGATGGCGGTGCGCAGTTTCGTCGCACGTCCCAGCGCGACGTAGCGTGATGCTGACCGTCGCGTTGATTGTCAGTGTGCTGGCTCAAAGCGCGAGGCCGCAGGTCCACCTCTACGAGACGTTTCCACCGGAGATTTACGCCGACCAGCGGTATGTCATCTTCTTGCACGGACTGATCGCCGAGGGCGACGATCCCCGGCCCGCGCATCCCGAAAACGGTGTCTACGATTTTCCGGCCATCAAGCAGGCGTTGTTCAAGGATGGCGGATTTAACCTGATTGCGCAGCAGCGTCCGAAGAACGCCGACCTCGCCACGTACGCGGCGACGCTCGAACGCTGGGTACGGCAACTCCTCGCCGCTGGAGTGCCGGCATCGCGGATCACGATCGTGGGTTTCTCGCGTGGCAGCTATATCGCCGCGTATGCAGCGGATCGCTTACGAGAGACGCGAATTCATACTGCGCTCCTGGGATCCTGCTCGAACGGCGATGTCATGACGGACGGCGCGCCGCTCGTCCTAGGCGGTGACTTGCTCAACATCTACGAGACGACTGACTCGGTGCGCGAGTGCGGCGTCCTGGCGAAGCGCAGTCACCTCACGTCGTTCAAGGAAGTGGCGATCACCACCGGACTGAAGCACGGAGCGTTCTTCCAGCCACGACCTGAGTGGAGCGATCCGCTGAAAGCCTGGATTCGACAAACCAATCGCTAGAGGGGATGTCGTGGCGCCGCGAACCCCAACTCCCATTGTTCGCGTGGGAGTTGGGAGTCGCCCGGTAATTGGGGAGTTGGTCGTTGGGCGTTGACTCGCACTCCCTCTCTAGAAGTTCCACTCCGCGCTGATGCGCGCCAGCCTG
>DATCXH010001074.1:0-2401 GCA_036565925.1 Vicinamibacterales bacterium | reverse complement strand
GTACCGGTCTCGAGCCGCTATTTCCGGTGTGGGGGATTCCAACAGACCGCCTAGCAAGCGAGATGCTGAGCCACGGGCTGCGGGCGCGGGTGGCCTGCGTCGACACGCGGATTCTCGAGGCGTCCTTCGTCGGCCGCGAGTTCGATCGCGGTCTGCTCGATGATCTGCCGTCCGGCGTCGATCCGTGCGGCGAGAACGGCGAGTTCCATACCTGCGTCTACGCCGGCCCGATGTTTCAAAAACCGCTCACCCTCGAGCCTGGCGAAGTCGTCACGCGCGAGCCGTTCGTGTGGCGAGATCTGCAACTCGCCGCAGAAACTGCCGTTGGGGGTCTGACCCGGGGTCAGACCCCGGGTCAGACCCCCTGAGCAAGAATGAGCAGCTACCCGTCGCGCATCGTGTGCCTGACTGAGGAGACTACAGAGACTCTGTATCTCCTCGGCGAAGGCGACCGTGTCGTCGGCGGGTCGGGCTACACCGTGCGACCGCCGGAAGCGCGACGCAAACCACGCGTGTCGGCGTTCATCCACGCCAAGTACGACCGCATCGAAGCGCTCGAGCCCGATCTGATCCTCGGTTTCTCCGACCTGCAGGCCAACATCGCCGCCGAGCTGATCAAACGCGGCTACCCGGTGATGGTCTTCAATCAGCGGACCGTCGCGGAGATTCTCCAGATGATCCGCATCCTCGGCGCGCTCATCGGCCGCCCCGAGAAGGCGGCCCTGCTGGTCTCGCACCTCGAGCTCGAGATCGACTCGATACGCGCGTCCGCGGCGCAATTGCCCCGACGGCCACGCGTCTTCTTCGAGGAATGGGACGACCCTCTGATCTCGGGCATCCGATGGGTCGAAGAACTCGTTGAAATCGCCGGTGGCGATCCGATCTTCCCCGAACTGCGCGACGCAAAACTCGGCAAGCAGCGCATCGTCAGCGCGGACGAGGTGATTCGGCGTCAGCCGGATGTGATCATCGCATCGTGGTGTGGCAAAGCAGTCCGGAGAGAGAAGATCGCACAGCGCGACGGGTGGAGCGACGTACCGGCCATCCGCGACGGGCACATCTACGAGATCAAGTCCGCCTTCATCCTGCAGCCCGGTCCAGCGGCGCTGACCGAAGGTATCCGCCAGCTGCACCACATCATCGCCAGAGTGGCGCGCGCGATCGGCGACCGCGAGTCACACAGGCAGGAACAAATCAGCAGCGGCGGCGGGAATGACGTCAACGCCCTTCGCCCGCTCGAATAGCACCTCGACGGCCCGCCGCCCCTCGCGTCCAAGATCGACTGAGTACTCGTTCACGTACAGGTCGATGTGCTGGTACATCACATCCTCGCTCATCTCCTGCGCGTTGGCGCGGACGAAAGGCAGACTCGCCGTGCGGTTGGCAAACGCGTACTCGACGCTGCGCCGCATGACGCGATTCACTCTCTGCTGAACGTCTTCCGGCAGCGCGCGATTGATGACGATGCCACCGAGGGGAATCGCGGCGCCAGTTTCAGATTCCCAGTACTCGCCGAGATCGATGATCTTCCTGAGCCCCTTCGCGGCATAAGTGAAGCGATTCTCGTGAATGATCAGACCGGCATCCATTGTCCCGTCGAGCACCGCACCTTCGATGTCGGAGAACAGCAGCTGCGACTTGCGTGTCGCGCGCGGGAACGCCAGCGACAGCAAAAAGTTGGCAGTCGTGTACTTGCCGGGAATCGCGATCTGCAGATCGCCGCCCGCCACGTCATCGCGCGAGATCTCGCGCTTCGAGATCAGCAACGGCCCGCAGTTCCGCCCCAAGGCGCTGCCGGCATCGAGCAGCACGTAAGTGCCGATGCAATAGGCATAGGCATGGAAGCTGAGTTTGGTGACGTCGATCTGACCGGCAAACGCCGCGGCGTTGAGCGCCTCGATATCGGCCATTCGCACGTCGAATTCGAGCCCTTCGAGATCGATGCGCCGGTGAACCATCGCATCGAACATGAAACAGTCGTTAGGGCAGGGAGAAAAGCCGAGCGTGAGCCTCATAGCTCACTCAGCATACGCAATGTGGTGGCTCCCAGGCTTGCTACGGCCTCCGACAACTTCCAGGCCTCGCGATTGCGGCGCTCGACGACGTTCGACACTGCACGGACTTGTGCGAATCGCTGATCGTGGACGAGGCAGGCATACATGAACGCCGCGCCTTCCATGCTCTCGACCTGCGGAGCAAATCGCTCCGTCACGGCGGCGATCGAGCGATTGCGGCCATGCACGGTGTTCACAGTGATGCCGCTCACCGCAGGAAGACCCGCCAGTGTGGGAGCGACCGGCGGCGCCTGATTCACCAGCCGGCCATTCACAAACGGCGGCTCGTTCTCAGCGAGCAGATTCATCTGGTGGATCGACAGGAATGCTTCGTCATCCTCGGCGCC
>DATCXH010000721.1:0-6654 GCA_036565925.1 Vicinamibacterales bacterium | reverse complement strand
AAAACCCGCCTCTACGACCCGAGGTACATGCCGCCGTTGACGCCGATGGTCTGCCCGGTGATGTAGGCATTACCCGCCAGCAGCACCGCAACATCGGCGCACTCCTCCACGCTGCCGAAACGACCCACGGGGATCATGTCGGGCTTCACGTGCGGATTCGACGCCACCATCTCAGTGCCGATCAGCGCCGGCGAGATCGCATTGACCGTGACGCCTTCTTTAGCGAGCAGCCGGGCATAGCTCTTCGTCGCGGCAATGACGCCGGCCTTTGCCGCCGAATAGTGCACCGCCAGCATGCTGCCCGCCTGCGCGGCCACCGACGTCAGATTGATGATGCGTCCCCACTTTCGCGCGCGCATCCCTGGCAGTACCGCCTGAGTCATCAAAAACACCGACGACAGATTGACCTGCATGATGTCGTTCCAGCTCGCTTCGGACATCTGCTCGATGCTCTCGAACGTCGCGCGGCCGGCGTTGTTCACGAGAATGTCCACTGGCCCGAGACCGGCTTCGACTGCGCCGACCAGCGCGGTGACCTCGGCGCTCTTCGAGACGTCACCCTTGGCGACGAGCGCGCGCCGACCCATCGCCTGGATCGTTTCTGCGGTCGTACGCGCATCGGCCTCGCGACTGACGTAGTTCACCGCGACGTCGCAGCCGGCTGCGGCCAGCGCCAGTGCGATTGCCTTTCCAATTCCGCGCCCGCCGCCGGTGACGAGCGCAATCCTGCCGGACAACGATGTCTGAGTCATGCGAAGGTGAATGCTACCCTACAGTTCAAGGCGAGTCTGAAGACTCGCCTCTACGGATTTACAGCGCGGGTCTAAAGACCCGCCTCTACAAACCTCGGAGGCTGCTCGTGCGTGTGGTGATCGGTGTGTTGATGTTGTCGGCAGCGTTCGCGTCTCCAGCGTTCGCGGGGCCGGAAGAAGAGGCGCTTCAGGTCGTCGAGAAGTGGGCCGCTGCGTTCCGCGCCTCAGACGTGGACGCGATCGTCGCGCTCCATGCTCCCGATGCGTTGTTTCTCGGCACTGGCAGCCGCACCGTGGTGAGTAAACAGGAAGAGATCCGGCAGTACTTCGAACGGGCGTTGCTGACCGATCGGCCGCGCGGCGCGGTGCTCGAGAGTCGTGCAGTGCTGGCGTTGTCGGATGGAACGGTCGTGATCACCGGGCTCGATACCACCACTGCTGTCCGCGACGGTAAGACGATCAGCTCGCCGGGCCGCGTCACGTTCGTCGTCGCCAAACGTGGATCCGAGTGGAAAATCGTGCACTTTCATCGGTCCGCGATGCCCGGACGGCCCGTCGCTTATAATTGGATCCATACGTCAGACATCCTCACCGTTCACACTTGAGCATTGGATAACGCATGGACAATGAGTTCGGACTGTTGTGGATTCCTATCGGTTTCCTCGTGATTTTCATCTCCGTCGCGGCGCTCTTCCTCACGGTTCTTCCCGCATAACTCTTCAGGTCGTCTCGGCGAAGCTGCGCACGGCGTCAGCTTCGTCGTCGAAAATCTCGAACACTGTCGCCAGTCGCGTGATGTCCATCAGGTGATCGCTGCGGCGCGTCAGGTGGAGCAGCTTGATGTCGCCGCCGCTCTTCTGTGTCGACAGATACTTGCTCACCAGCATGCCGATGCCGGCACTGTCAATCCGTGTCACGGCCTTGAGATCGAGCAGGATTTTCAGTCGCCCCTCGCTGACGAGGCGATTCACATAGTCGCGGAAGACGAGATCGCCTTCCTCGAGCTCGAGACGGCCGCCGAGCCGCAGGATCGTGACGTCACCAACCCGCACGTCGTTGATCGTGAAACGCGCTGTCACAACCTACTCCGGCTACTCGAGATACTTGATGAAGATCACTTCGTTCCGCGCTTCGTTATAGATCAGCTCGTCGACGAGCGACCGCGTCATCGCCAGGCCGAAGCCGCCCGGCCGGAGCCCTTGCTCTTCCCGAACGACGAGATGACGAATCGGATCGTGCTCGGGATTGGAGATCGCAGCATGACGCAAGCCGTCGATATCAAAGCCCTCGCCCGGATCGGCAATACGGTATAGCAGCATCCGCTTCGTTCTGACGCACGCGATGCGCACTTTTCGCGTGGGGTCGAGCTTGCCTCCCCACTCCACCGCATTCATCAACAGTTCACGAAACGCCTGGGCGAGCGCTTCGCGGATATCTTCCGGCAGCTTGGCTTCGAGGTGCATCACGAAGGAGTGGATGCGCTCGGCCATCTCGATCGTGCAGGGCGCAACGAACTCGAGCCACTCGGGTCGCGCCGAGACGACCTCAAATGAGAGGGCCGCCGCTGGTGCGAAGGCCTCGTTGACGACGTCGACGATGGTATTCGGCGGGAACGGCTTGCGGATATATCGATAGGCCTGTCGCCTGACCGCCTCGAGCACCGACTCCGACGTGTCGTCGGCGGTCATCATGATCACGCGCGGCGGCATCGCCAGGTCAGTGACACGCGTGAGGACGTCGAGCCCGCTCATGCTCGGCAGACCGATATCGAGCAGGACAATATCGAACGGACGATTGCGAAGGAGCGCCAGCGCCTCCGGTCCGTCACCGGCAGATTCGATATGATGTCCGGCCTCGGTCAACAGCGCGGATAGGGCATGACGCAGCGCCCGGTCGTCATCGACGATGAGGACGGCTCGGCTCGCCGTCGATTCGGCACCCATGACCAACTCCTTCACGGCAGAATACGGCGTGAACTGCGACCGCGCGACCGTAGTGTAATGCCGCCGGCGCGTTGAGAATGAGCCGATGCAACTCAGCCCGCAACAGCTGGTGCTCTATGAAACCGCCCGGGCGCTGGTGGAGTCACCCACGCTCGAGGAGGCCTCACCGCGAATGGTGGCCGCAGTTTGCCAGGCGTTCGGGTGGCAGTGCGGCGCCATCTGGCAGGCGAACCGTGCACGGAAAGTGATGCGATGCGTGGGCACGTGGCACACGCCGGGCCTGTCGATCGAGGAGTTCACCGCCGCCACCCAGGCGTCGGTGTTCGAGCGTGGTGTCGGATTGCCGGGGCGGGTCTGGTCCCAGCGTGAGCCGGCATGGATTCCCGACGTCACCGCCGACAAAAACTTCCCGCGCTCGGACGTCGCCGAACGCGTTGGACTTCACGCGGCATTCGCGCTGCCGATCATGCAGGGCCGCCGGGTGCAGGGCGTCATGGAATTCTTCAGCCAGCAGATCCTGCAACCGTCGCCGGATCTCCTGAGCACCATGACGACGATCTGCAATCAGATCGCGATCTACATCGAGCGGCTCTGGGCCAGTGAGGATTTCGATCGGTTCTTCACGCTGTCGCTCGATCTCTTTTGCGTGGCGACGTTTGAAGGCTACTTCCTGCGCATGAACCATGCGTGGGAACAAGTCCTCGGCTTCACGACGGATGAACTCCGCGCATCGCCGTTCGTCGAGTTCGTGCATCCCGACGACCGCGAGGCGACGTTGCGAGTGATGTCCAGCGTGAGCACGGGTGCACCAGTGATCGATTTCGAGAACCGCTATCGCACCAAGGACGGGTCCTACAAGTGGCTGCAGTGGTTCGCATCGCCTCTCACCGATCAGGGACTCATCTACGCCGCCGCGCGCGATGTGACGGAACGCAAAGCTGCCGAAGAGGCACTGCGTCGCAACGCACAGGAACTCGAGATTGCGCGCCGGCGTGCCGAAGCCGCGACGATCGCCAAGGGTGAATTCCTCGCCAACATGAGCCATGAGATCCGCACGCCGATGAACGCCATCATCGGGATGTCTGATCTGGCGCTGCAGACCAAACTCACCATGCAGCAGCGCGAGTACATCACGACCGCTCGCGAGTCGGCGGAAGCCTTGATGACGATCATCAATGACATCCTCGACGTCTCGAAGATCGAAGCCCGTCGTCTCACGCTCGACCGCGTGCCGTTCATCGTCCGCGACACGATCGAGGACAGCGTGAAGCTGTTTGCACCGCGTGCCGACGAGAAAGGGCTCGAACTGTCCTGCCGCATCGCTCCAGATGTGCCAGCCGCCGTCGTCGGCGACCCGGGACGGCTGCGGCAGATCATTCTGAATCTGGTCAGCAACGCTGTGAAGTTCACCGACGAGGGTGAAGTGAGCGTCGAGATTCTCGTCTCGGAGCGCACTAATGACACGGTGATGCTGAAGTGCACGGTGCGCGACACGGGCATTGGCATTGCCGAAGACAAACGATGGGAGATCTTCGGCGCGTTCGTGCAAGCCGATGCCTCGACCACGCGCAGGTACGGCGGCAGCGGCCTGGGACTGACGATCTCTTCGCAGTTGGTGGAGATGATGGGCGGCCGGCTCTGGCTGGAGAGCGAACCGGGTAAGGGCAGCAAATTCAACTTCGTCGCCAGGTTTGACCTTGCCGGAGAAGAGACGGTGCCGACACCGTCCTTCGATCTGCGCTCGTTGCGCGTCCTCGTCGTGGATGACAACGCCACCAATCGCGCGATCCTGACCGAGATCCTCGACAGTTGGCAGATGTCGGCCGCGGCCGCCGACCGCGCGCACACGGCGATGGGGATGCTCCATCAGGCCGCGGAGCGCAGTCAGCCGTTTCAACTGGTGCTGACCGATGCCGCGATGCCCGACGTCGACGGATTCTCGCTCGCCGAACAGATTGCCTCGGCGTATCGCGCGGCGATGCCGAAAATGATTTTGCTGACGTCAGCGGGCGCACCGGCGCTGCGCGGTCGTCGAGCGAAGCTGTTCGCGGCGACGCTCGTCAAGCCGGTCAAGCAGTCGGATCTGCTCGACTCGATCGTGACCGTGTTCGCCGGACCGGCGGAACCGCGGCGCGAGCGTGGCACAGAGCCACCACGCCGAACGAGCGACGCGAGAACCGGCTTGCGGGTGCTCGTCGCCGAAGACAACGCGACGAATCAAAAGCTCGTATTCGCCATGCTCGATCTGCACGGCCACAAAGTCACGCTCGTCAGTAACGGCAAACAAGCCGTCGAGCGCGCGCTCGCGGAACCGTTCGACGTGGTCCTGATGGATGTGCAGATGCCGGAGATGAGCGGGCTCGAAGCCACCACGGCGATTCGCAAACAGGAGGAGGGCACGGGCCGTCATCTACCGATCGTGGCGCTCACCGCGCGCGCAATGGCCGGCGATCGCGAACAGTGCCTCGCGGCGGGAATGGATGCTTATGTCGCGAAGCCGGTCAAAGCCACCGACTTGTTCTCGGCAATCGATGCGGTCATGGCCGGAACGCCCTCGTCACCGCCTCCCACTTCGTCGCCAGAGGCGCCGACGAACTCGGTCAACGTGTCGGCACTGTTGTCCGGCTTTGGTGGCCGCGTTGATCTCGTTACCGAAGTGATCGACGTCTTCCTGGCGGATACGCCGGCGATGATCGCGCGGCTGCGACGCGCTGCCTCAGAGTCTGACGCCGCCGAGATCGCCGCTGCGGCGCACGCCATCAAAGGGTCTGCCGGTCTCTTCTCGCAGGGCGAGGCGTACGAACACGCACGCGCGCTCGAAGCCCGTGCGCGGTCGGGCGACGCGACCAACGCGCTCGCCGCGTGTGACGAAATCGACGCGAGCCTTTCGCGGCTGACGTCAGAACTCCGCAGCCTTCGCCAGCGGTTCCAGAAGTCGTGACCTGCGGTGTCACACCGGGGATCAAAGCTGGTTGTGGTTAGTGGTTGGTGGTTGTGGCACCGACCAACTTCGCTTGCGCTGTTCCCAGCAGCGGGAGACGGAGAAGAATGGATCTGCACCTGTTTCAGACGTACGGACTATCGGGACTACTCATTGGCGGCTTGCTGCTGCTGATCTATCGGCTCATCGATCGCGGATTCACGTTTCGCGTGCCGTCGCGCGGACGCGAGCGCAAACGGCCCTGAGGCACTGCGCCGTAGCAATCGTCTACACTCGAAAGATGAAACGTCTTTTTCTGCCGATTCTTGCCCTCATGCTTACCGCCGCGTGTGGAGGCGACGACAACGGTGGCCCGAGCCTCACGCCGACCACCAGTGCCCCGTACTCGCAAACGGATCTCGTCGTCGGTACTGGGGCCGTCGCGGGCCCCGGAAGCTTTGTGACCGTTGCGTATACGGGATGGCTTCATGACTCGAGCCGACCGGAAGCAAAGGGCAGGCAGTTCGACACAGGTATCTATCCGTTCAGACTGGGAACGGGCGCGGTGATCAGGGGCTGGGATCAAGGGATCGTCGGAATGAGAGTTGGCGGATCCCGCCGATTGGTGATCCCGCCGGACCTGGCCTATGGCAGTCAGAGTCAGGGAGGAGTTATTCCGCCGAACGCTACGCTGGTGTTCGATGTGACATTGAATAACGTGCAATAGATCCTTCGGCTTTGGCCTTTCGGCTTTGGACTCTGGCCTGAGGCTTTCGTCTGGGACGGCCCGAAGACCGTCCCAGGGCATCTTTGTGGCTACGGTTTCAGGACCAGCGGCCGAACGATCTCCGGGCTCACGACGTCGCCGGGCAGCGCGCGCAGCGCCGGCGCTGGAGGAGGCGGCGGCACTACCACCCCCGTGATGAAGGAGGCGCCCGCGAACATGGCGTTGGCCTTCACCAGCGGCCGCCGTTGCAGCGCCGCGTCGAAGTTCTCGCGCTCTTCGTCGTTCAGCACCTTCTTCAATGCTCCAACCAGC
>DATCXH010000578.1:0-8554 GCA_036565925.1 Vicinamibacterales bacterium | reverse complement strand
TTGTCGCGTGTCGGTGCAAGACGGCTAACGCTTGTCGGTGCAAGTTTGATACTTGTCGGTGCAAGGGTTCTATCGCGTGTCGGTGCAAGCCTGATACTTGTCGGTGCGAGGACCCTTCGGCGGGTCGGTGCAAGGCGGCTGACGTTTGTCGGTGCGAGGACCCTGCGGCAGGTCGGTGCAAGACCTCTCACGTTGGTCGGTGCAAGGCGTCTCACCGCCGCGTGTCGCTGCTCGCGACGTACGGCTGGGCGGCCGGGTGTCTCGCGCAGCGAAGCAATTCGAGGCATGCCGAGCAGCGTCAGCGGTGAAAGCAGGAGGCGGCTCAGGGGGTCAGCGAGGTTGAGGCTGCGCGCATCCGCAGGCGCGCGGCCGACCCGAGCGTCCAGCGGTCACCCGCAGCCGTCCGAGTGCTTTCCGGCGTGCCGAGAGCTTCGCGTAGCGAGATACCCGACGCCCGGTCTCAGGTCGCGAGCGACTACCGTAGGTCGGTGCCAGGCGACTGACGCTCGTCGGTGCGAGGACCCTGCGGCGTGTCGGTGCGAAACGACTGACGTTTGTCGGTGCGAGGGCCCTTCGGCGGGTCGGTGCAAGACGGCTGACGTTCGTCCGTGCGACGCGCCGCTCAGCGCGCGGTCACCGCGTTCGCGGGCTACCTCGTCATCATGCGCAGCAAGACGTTCACGGTTGGCGACCGCATCATGATGCGTGCGTGGCGATGTCATCGCCCTCGGCTTCCTGCAGACGCGCATTCCCGAGCGTCTATCCAGCGACTCGCCGGATCGTCCGCAAGAGCTCGCGCGCGTCCAGATCTTTCGGATCGATGTCGATCGCGTGCTGTACCGCATTCGCGGCTTCGCGTAGCTCTCCATTGACTGCAAGTGCGCGCCCGAGCAGGACCAGTGCCCGGGGATCGGAGGGCAGGAGTGCTGCGGCACGTCGCGCATGAGCGACGACTTCGCGGATATCGCGACGCTCGTCGAAAAGCGCCGAGGCCAGCGCGAGCTGCGCGATCCCGGTGTCAGGTTCCGCAGCCACCGCCCGCTGCAGTACGGCGATCGCCTGCCCGAGATCGCCGCCCCAGAACAGCGCGAGCCCGAGGTTGGTCAGGACCTGCGCCTCATCCGGACGTCGTGCGAGGTAACGGCGGTAGTGAAACGCGGCATGATCGAACCACTGCGCCTGCAGCAGTTCGTCACCGAGACGCCGCTCGGCGTCGACCTCGATTGGACCACCCGGTAAGCGCTGTTCGCCCGCCTCGGGCCAGCGGTCGAGCCAGTACACGAACATCGAGTTGCCAATCACCGCGACTGGCTCGATCTCGCGCAATCCGCGATAGAACAGCTGCCACTCCGGATCCAGATAGACGCCAGTGAGCACCGTGGCCCCGACGGCCACGTATCCGGGCAGCCGCGGCTTGCTCCACATCCGTGCGATCGACGGCAGATTCATCCCCGGCGTTGCCGCCGGAAGCTGCGTGTAGTCGATGTCGTAGTACGCCGGATCGGCGGTGCCGAAGTACGCGAGCCCGATGTGCGACACCGACTGCGCATCCATCCATTTCTTCAGCGGCTTGAGTCCCTGGCCCCAGTCGATGTTCGAATCGGCGAGATATTTGTAGCCGTTGCTCGGGCCGCCGACGAACCGGTTGAAAAAGGTCAGCGTGTGTGGATAGACGTCGGCAATCACGGCGACCCACAAGGCGGTCAGCCCGCCGAGCGCGACGCGGCCCAAACGCGCACGCACCAGCACCATTGCGCCGGCAGCACCGATCAGCAGGATGAACGGATAGATCGGCAACAGATGCCGAACGCCCACGTGAAACGTATTGGCCGCCGACACGACGAGATAGATGACGACCGGCACCAGGATGAAGGCTTCGTTCTTCATGCCGAACTGGTTGCGATGCCGCACGAGGACGACGAATCCGATTGCGGCGAGCGCGATCAGCGAGATCGGCGTCTTGATCAAGAACGCGACCGGGAAGTAGTACCACCAGCCCTCGTCGCTGTACTCGCCAGCGAGGAACGCATGATTCGGCGGCAACATCGACTGCGCGAATATCAGGAAGCCTTCCGTGAAGGCGTTCGGCAGCAGACGGTGGCCGTCGATCCATCCCGTCACGGTGGCGATCATGGGAACGGTGCGGGCGAGCGGCGCCTGCTCGAGATGCATCTGCCATGACGCCGATTCGCTCGGCACGTAACGGAAGCCGTGTACTGCCCACACCGCGACGAACGAAGCCACCGCCAGCAGTGAAACGATCGCAGCGGCCGCGCGAGGGGTGATGGCCGTGCGCAGTTTGACGGCGACGATCAGCAGGGCGAGGACAATCGGTCCCAGAATGAGCCCGGAGAACTTGGTGATGATCGCCAGCGCGAAAAAGATCGACAGACCGGTCACGTTGAAAGGTGACAGGTGCCGCGTCGTCCGCCACAGAAAATAGATTGTGCCGAAGATGAAGCAAGTGATGCCGGCATCAGTGGTGACGAGCGAAGCATGGGCGGCGATATTCGGCGACAGCGTGTAGAAGACGAGCGCCCACACCGCTGTCGAGAAGCCGAGCCACTCGTACGCCCACGAAAACACCAGGAGCCCGAGCAGGACGCCGCAGATCACGATCATGAAGCGCGCGGCATTGAGCAGCCGCTCGGCGTCGTTGTCCACGTACAGAAACTTGGTCGAGAAATCGAACGCCGTCGATCCCGAGTGCCAGACCGCAGGCTCGGTGCGATCGATGATGCTCGTATCGAGATGGATCTCGCGCATGAACAGGAGTGGCAGCGCCGCCCACATGCGCATGAACGGCGGATGCGTCGTCTCGACGCGGTAGTCCCCCGCGGCCAGCGCCGCGTAGCCGGTGGTGAGGTGAATCGGTTCGTCGATCGTCGCAGACTTCTGGGTGTAGGCGAACCACTCGAGCGCGCCAAACGCGACGGCAAAGGTGATCAGGGTGGCCGCGATTCTGCCCCGTGAGGCGACCCGGCTCGGCGTCATGGCCGACACGGTAACCGCAGCGCGATGGTTTGTGAATCCTGTCGAAACAGGATGGCTCCAGGCCGCAATGTGACCGGTGGTTGGCTGCTACATCCGTTGTGCACCAGCTGGCCGGAATCTGAGAGCCACACCGAAGCCTGCTCGCGACGAAACGATGGGCCTTTGATCGGAGTTGTGGAACGCGCTCCGGGTATCCTTCTCACATGTATGCGCTCGCATTTTTGATCGGCATCATCGCTGGTTTCCGTACGATGACCGCACCGGCGGCGATCAGCTGGGCGGCCTGGTTGGGGCGCCTCGCCTTGGAAGGCGGCTGGCTGGCCTTTCTCGGTTACTCCTGGACGCCGTGGATCTTCACGGTCCTCGCCCTCGGCGAGTTCGTCGGCGATCAACTGCCGTCGACACCGAGCCGCACGATGCCGATGCAATTCGGCGCTCGACTACTGAGCGGCGCGATCTGCGGTGCGGCGATCGCGTTTCCGCATCACGCCACGATCAGAGGGCTCGTCGCCGGCTTGTGCGGCGCGGTCGTCGGCACTTTCGGCGGACACGCCTTCCGCACGCGCCTGGCCGCCTCGTTCAAAAAGGATCCGCCTGCGGCGTTCATCGAAGACGCGGTTGCCATTGGCGGTGCGTGGCTGATATTCCTGACTCTGTGATAGGTCATGACGCAGCGATCTGACGCTTTGCATCAGGCGTTCGCGCGCGATGGAGAAGCACGTCCCGGGGGGAGACGCTTCGACGTCGTCGAGTTCCGACGGGCCGACTATTTGCGGGTCGATGAGATCTTTCGCCTGTTGTGCGCAGCGCCTGTGCAGGTTACGTGAGCAGGATCGCTCCCCTTCTGTCAACACAGGCAATACAACCATCTGTATCGACGAACACGGCGCCCACCAGCGTTTCACCGACTATCTAGACACGCGCGTACCGCCTCGACGAACCGTGCGGACGAAAAGGGCTTTTGCAGGAAGTATCGTCCCGGTCGTTGCCTGATCTCTGCGCCCGACAAATCCGCACTGTAGCCGCTGACGAGCAGAACCCTGAGAGCCGGTCGTTCCTCGGTCAGGGTGGAAGCGAGCTCACGGCCTCCCATGCCCCCGGGGAGGACGAGGTCAGTGACCAACAGACGAATATCGAGGTTGGACCGCCACGCGTCGAGTGCTTCGCGGGCAGTCGAGGCCACCACAATCCGATATCCCTTGCGCTCGAGGGCGACCCGCATGAATTTCAGCACCGCGATCTCGTCTTCGACCAGGAGCACGGTTTCAGCACCTTCAACTGAGGCCGACACGTCGTCGGGTTGTGGGGCCGCAACCGATGGAGAGCTCGAGGGCAGCCACACGTCGAACGACGTACCTGCATCGACCTCGGTCTTCACATCGATCCAACCGTAGTGCTGTTTCACGATACCGAACACGGTGGAGAGCCCGAGGCCAGTGCCGCGATCGGGCGCCTTGGTCGAGAAGAACGGTTCGAAGATGTGTGGCAGTACGTCGGGCGGGATCCCGGCGCCGGTATCGCTGATGCTGACACACACGTAACGACCTGGCGCCGCTCCCGTATGCATCGACACGTCGTCAACGACCGCCTCTCGAGTAGCGATCGTCAGTCGGCCCCCGTTCGGCATGGCGTCGCGCGCGTTGACGGTCAGGTTCAGAACGATCTGGTCGACCATCCCCGAGTCAGCATCGATGAAGAACGCAGTGGGCGACAGATCAAACTCGAGCCCAATGTCCTCGCCGACGATGCGCGAAAGCATTTTGCCCATCCTGGCGAGGGCGTCGTTCACGTCGAAGCAGGTTCGCTGCATCACTTGTCGCCGGCTGAACAGCAGCAACTGCCGGGTGAGATTGGCGCCTCGATCCGCTGCCTCCGCGATTTCCGTCGCCGACGCTCTCGTCTCTGCACTCTCTACATCCCCATCCCCGATGAACGATGCGTGGCCGTGGATTACGGTCAGGATGTTGTTGAAATCGTGGGCCACGCCTCCGGCTAGATGGCCAAGTGCCTCCATCTTCGCTGACTGTTGGAGCTGGCGCTGCAGATCGAGATACTTCGTGACGTCTTCCATGACCCCCGACACGCGCAGCGCGGCACCGTCGGTGTCGCGAAGGATGTATGCCCGATCAATCACGGATGCGTATGTTCCATCGACCAGCCGGTATCGGTACTCTTCCCGCCACTGCTGGGTGTCACTGCCTAACATGCGAAGAAAGCTCGAGACGACCCGCTGGTGGTCGGCCGGGTGAATGTGAGACGCCCAGTCTTCCATGTTCGGCGGCTGGTCGCGGCACAACCCGTACTTGTCGTACCACGTGTCACTCCACCAGGCCTCACCGGTCTTGACGTTCAAGTCCCAGACCGCGTCGAGCGTGGCGCGCGACACCAACTCGAACCGTTCGAGACTGCCGCGCAGCAGCTCCTCGCGGTGCTTTCGTTGCGTCACATCCTGGGCCACACCGACGTAGTGCTGGATGGTGCCATCCTCGAGCGACACCGGAAACCCGCGGTCCCAAATCCACCGGATCTCTCCATCCGGCCGAACGATCCGGTATTCGTGGTCGAATGGCTGTCCAAGCTTCTGTGCGGTCAGCGTGTGGAGCACGCGCTGCAGGTCGTCGGGATGAACGGCGTCGAGAAACGAACGCGGCTGCTCCACAGAACTCCGGCACGATCGTCCCCATACTCGCTCGTAGGCTGGGCTGACGTACAGGGTGTGCTCAATGTTGACGTCGGTGATCCAAAACACCTCGGAGATCGTCTCGGCAATCAGCCGCAGGCGCTCTTCGCTCGCGCGTCGCTCCTGCTCCACCTTACGCTGCTCGGTGACGTCTACGAACGTCGCGATGACGTGCGGCGCTCCGTCGAGACAGACCATAGACGCGCCCAGCAGGACCTCGCGGACAGCGCCGTCTCGCGTAAAAAGCCTGACCTCGTGGTCGCGAACTCGGTCACCTCGATACAGCCCCGCCCGCAACGCGATCGCATCGTCGGGCGACACGAGGCCGAATTCACGCCCGACCATACCCACGACCTCATCGCGCGTCCATCCGGTGAGCCGTGTGAATGCCTCGTTGACGTCGATGAATGTGCCATCACGCGTGACGGCCACAGCAACCGGACTGTTTTGAAAGGCCGCGAGAAGATACGTCTGGCGTGTGTCGTTTGGCTGAGGTACTGCCATTGACGTCGTCTCTCAAGGAGATCGCCGCCTGTACATGGTACGTCAGCGGTGCAGCAGAACAAATTGCCTGCGCTCTCGCAGTGGCCTCGCCGCTTCAGTTCGCGTCGACTGCCCTTTGATGCGATCGAATCGACCTTCGTTGCGCCGGCGCCTCGCCTGATCGGCCCGCGTCTTCTTCTAAGCAAGACAGCGCGCTCTCGATGTGAAACCGTCCTCAAGGGATCGACGCTGAATCCGCTTTCTCCAAGCGGTCCCGCGACGCCGCGATTCAAGTGATCCCGCCGGATTGCTGTACGAAGAACAAGAACCCCCGAACACAAGTCCGGGGGCTCTTGTTCTTGCAGGAAGCTCCAGTCTACCGGCTGACCTGGAGGTTGGTTCCACCACCAGGGGCGCCGTTGCCGGGGTCACCGGGGGAGACTAGCTTTACCCAGAGCGAATCCGGACCCTTGTAGTACGACGTGTCGCTGGCCTGGCGTAGCGCATCGAGGCTGTTCTGCGGCGTACCCGAGGCTGCGGTGGTGAATCCCGGCAGCTCGAGGATCACAAACGAGCCGCGATCCATTTCATTCAGGGTGAGGGACACGGACGGCCTTTCGGTGGTCACCTTGATCTCGGTACCGGCTCGTACGTTGGTGCCTCCTGTTACGGTGAACTCCTTGCCATTGCGGCTGAGTACGACTGGCGGCTGAGGAGGTCCAGCAGGAGCGCCGAATCGACCACCAGGTGCGCCAAGCCCACCACGACCTGCAACGACGCCAGGACCAGCACCTGGGCCAGGACCGGGAGCGACAGGGCCTGGAGTCCCGGATCTTCCGGGAGCGGCGCCGGGCCCCGCAGCTGCGCCTCTGGCACCTGCGCCACGAGCACCGCCGCCAGGGCCACCAAAATTCAGGCGCCCGACATCGCCCTTGCACACGGCAGCGTTCCAGGTGGGCTTGATCTCACAGGCTTCTGTGTCGACTGCGATGCTGTCGTTGACGCCGTCGTGGATGAGAACGTAGGAATTGGGGCCACCGCCGAGCGAGCCGTCCTTGTCGCGATACGCCGCGGTCTTATAGGACGTACTGCCTCCATTATCGCTGGCCCACTTACTGTTGTTCGTCATCGGCGGGAAATACACCGGCTTGGCGTTGACGAATTTCAAGCGCTCGAAGGCGTTATTGGTGCTGACCCCGAAGCTGCTGAACAGCAGGTTTGAGATGGCTCCCGTCTTGCGAGTGGCGTTGTCCTCGTAATTCCGGAAGGTGACATTCTCCACGTCATGACGGTAATCGTAGTACTCGTAGCCGCGGATTGGGAAATCGGGCAATTCGCGCTTCGGCAGGCTGCGACCGTAAGCCTTTTCCGCGTCAGTCGTGGGGTTGCCGATGTTCTCGGTTTCGCCCACGAACAGCGAGTCCACGACCTGTGACGTAAAGGCGTATCGACCGAATGCGCCAGACGCGTGCGTAAAGCCGATCGCGTTGTCGGCCAGCTTCACGTTCCTGAATACGTGCATCTCACCGCGGCCCCAGATGGCGCCATTCCGGTTCTTGTAGGCGGTGAGATCCTGGAAGACCGATTCCAATGCCCTGCTGTTCGGGTCAGCGGGATTTTCAAGGCCGGTATGCGAGCTGCCGGTCACACCGAACGTGTTATTGGACGCAATGTTTCGGTCGAACATGAACGCGTCGTAGTTGGAGTGGGCGACGTTCCCCTTGAACTCGCGGAATGGCGTTCGACGCGGCCAGGTCTTCGCACTGATCTCCGTGCCTTCGAATTTACCGTTCGGGTGCTCCGGCAATGACATCCAGAAGCCGTTCGAGTCCGAACCCGCAGCCACGTTGTCGCGGTAGGTGTTGTCCGGATTAGTGATCCAGAAGCTCGCCACTGTGTTGTCCGAGGGCAGCAGGACATCCTTGGATTGCTGGCCATTCGATCTGATGGCCTGGCGATTCTCGTAATCTGCGCTCTCTCCGGCTGCGGCGAGGCGGGTCGGGACGCACGCCTTGGACGTATGACACTTGGTCTGGATCGCCAGGTTGCGAATGTACTCGTTGCCGTGCTCGATGCCGTCCTCGAGGAAGAAGCAGTGGCCCACGGTGTTGTAGGTCACGTTGTTCTCCACGCGCAGGAAATTCGTGCCGTGCACCGTCACGCAGCGGTTGTAGGTGTCGTGGATCGAGGCGTTCTTGATGTACTGCCCTCTGGCATCGCCGATCAGATGCCAGTGGATCGGATACCGGGCCAGCGTCAGGTTCTGGCCCATGCGATTGAACTCGACGCCCTCGACGAACATCTTGCTCGTGCCCATGGCCATCACATGGCCGCCCTTGAATGACTGCTCCGCGTCGGCCGATGCCTGGATGCGGATATTGCGCGTCAGCATGCCGA
>DATCXH010000991.1:0-3465 GCA_036565925.1 Vicinamibacterales bacterium | reverse complement strand
GCGAGATTGGATCTCCGGTGCGAGCGCGCGGACGGCGGTGATGATGTCTGCCGCACTCAAGGGTGACTGTGTATCTGGGGTTCCGCTGTGGGTAATCGTCATGTGTGATGAAAGCGTATTATGCGTCCATGGATGTTCGCGATCGACAGCAGATGAGCCCGACCTGGCAGCCGAGCGGCATTGACATCGGGCGGCGCCGTGCACTGGTCGGACTCTCTGGTCTCGTGATGGCTGCGATGAGCACCAGGGCAGCCGCAGCGCCCGGCAACTCGCTGGCGCACGCCCAGGCCAAGCCGGGGAGTTGCGTGCTCACACCCGAGGCGGGCGAGGGGCCGTTCTATCTCGATCCGAAACTGATTCGCTCGGACATTACCGCGAAACAGCCTGGCGCGCCGCTCCAGCTGGCGCTGCAGGTAGTGCGTGCCGGCGATTGTGCGACGCTCGCCAATGCGCGCATTGACATCTGGCACGCCGACGCGTTGGGACTCTACTCTGGTTACGAGAAGCAGTCGGGTGTCGGCGGCATCTCCACAAAGACCGCCATCGGGCAGCAGTACCTGCGCGGTACGCAGTTCACCGACACCTCGGGCAACGTGCAGTTCCGAACGATCTTTCCCAGTTGGTACGGCGGCCGGACACCACACGTGCACTTCAAGGTGTTCCTCGGCGGCAACGAAGCCGTGGCGAGCCAGATCTTCTTCCCCGATGTGATCAGCAACGAGATCTTCAACTCCCTCGAGCCCTATCGTCAGCACGCGTCGAAGCGGACGACGTTCAACACCAACGACCCGATCAAGCAGGGCATCTACTCGGACGTGACACGTCAGCGTGGCTCCTATATCGCCACAGCAGTACTCGTCGTCGCGCAGCGATAGCCCACGACCGCCCTGTCATGAGCGCCTCTTCTCGCGTACTTCACGACGTTCGTGACGCGATTCGGCTGTTTCGCAGTAAGCCGGGTTTCTCGGTTGTCGCGATCGCCACCGTCGCGCTCGCGATAGGCGCGAATACGGCCATGTTCAGTTTTGTCAATGGCATCCTTCTCAGTCCATTGCCATATCCCGACTCGGACCGCATCGTGCGCGTCCTCGAACGACACCCCACCGGCACGCCCAACAGCATTTCCACTCTGAACTATCTCGATTGGACACTTCAGAATCGCGTCTTTGAATACGTGGCCGCGGAAGTGGGCTGGCGAGCAACGCTGACCGGTGGGAACGAACCAGTCTGGATCCGAGGCGCACGCGTCTCGGCGCAGTACTTCGACATCTTCGGAACGAAGGCAGTGCTGGGGCGCACGTTTCTTCCAGGTGAAGACCAGCCCGGTCACGATCGTGTTGTATTGCTCAGCCATGCGCTCTGGGAGAGCCGCTTCGGTTCCGATCCCGCCGTGTTGGGACGCGACATCGTGTTGAACGGGGAGGCCTACACTGTAATCGGCGTCCTTCCGACAGGACCCTTCGATCGCGCCGTCGCGCAGATTTGGCAACCGTTGGCTTTTCGGCCGGAGAACATGACCCGTGATTTTCGCTGGCTCGGCGCCAGCGCCAAGCTCAGGCCGGGTGTGACGCTGACACAAGCGAGAGCTCAGATGGCGGTCATCTCGCGTCGGATTGCCAACACGTATCCGAATTCGAACAAAGACTGGGGCGTTGCCGTCGACCGCCTCGGCGACGTCGTGATCAGTCCGCAGTTGCACACCGCCGTCACGATCCTGTTTACGGCCACGGCCTGCGTCTTGCTCATCGGGTGCGCCAATCTCGCGAATCTTGCGCTCGCACGTGGCATCTCACGACAAAGCGAGATGGCGGTGCGCACCGCCCTCGGTGCGAGCCGCCGGCACCTGGTTCGGCAGTTGTTGATCGAACACGTCGTCGTCGCTCTGTGCGGCGGAGTCGTGGCGATCGTCGTCGGGTACGCGACGCTGAAATGGATCCAATCGCTGATTCCTCCGTCGACGCTACCGCCTGCAGTGGACGTCAGGATGGACGTCACGGTGCTGCTGTTCACGTTGACCGTTGCCGTCGGCACGGGTCTGCTGTTCGGCCTTGCGCCAGCCACCCAGGCCAGCCACCTGAGTCTGGTCGGCGCCCTGAGGGAAAGCGGGCAAGGCGCGACCTCGGGCAGCCCCGGTCGTCGCCTTCGCAACGCTCTTGTCGTTGCAGAAATCGCGCTCGCATTCGTGCTCCTGGTCGCGTCAGGACTGCTGATGCGCAGTTTTTTCAAGTTGCTCGACATCGACCCGGGATTCACGGCGACGAATGTCCTGACGGCCGGGCTGCCGATCAGTCAAGAACAGCATCCCGATCCTGTGCAACTGAACGAATATCTCGCGTCGATCAGTGCGGCGGTCGAGAGCGTGCCGGGCGTTCGCGAGACGGCGATCACCTCTGCGCTCCCGTTGCAGGGGTGGGGCTACGGCGTACGCTACTCGATTGCCGGTCGCGAATCGATCACTCGGGCGAGCAGCCGCCCGGTGTTCTTCAAAATCGTCAGCCCGTCGTATTTCGACGCGCTGGGTATAAAGCTCGTCGCCGGACGCGTGTTGAGTGGCAACGACATCGCGGGCGCACCGCCCGTCGCGCTCATCAACGAGGCGCTGGCCAGGCGAGAATTTCCGAACGAGGATCCGCTCGGTCGCCGCATCCTGGTGCAGGAGATCGTACCCGGCAAGACTGAGCTCGGCAAAGAGATCGCCTGGGAGATCGTTGGCGTCATCGCGGGTGAAAAGATCACTGGGCTCGCCGATGAGATCAGCGCGGGCATGTACGTCTCCAACCAGCAGAGCCCGACGTACGGTATCAGCCTGGTCGTACGAGCCGCCGTGCCGCCGGAGTCGCTGCAGAAAGCCGTTCGGTCAGCGGTGGATCGCGTCAACAAGGAACAGGCGCTCAGCGATATTCGCACGCTCGAACAGGTCGTCGATCAATCCATGCTGGGCAACCGCGTCGTGAGCACGCTGCTCACGGCGTTTGCTGCGACGGCGCTGTTGCTCGCTGCCGTGGGGATCTACGGCGTCATTGCTTATACCGCGGCCCAGCGGACACGCGAGATGGGCATCCGCGCGGCGCTTGGAGCCAGCGCCGGCAACCTGCGAAAGCTGATCATCCAGGGAGGGATGTGGCTGACGTCGATCGGACTCGTCATCGGACTCGCTGGAACGTTTGCCGTCACTGACGTCTTGTCGTCGATGCTCTACGGCGTTGGCACACACGACCCGCTGACGATCGCCGTTGTGGTCGCCGTGCTCGCTGGAGTCGCCGGGCTGGCGTGTTTCCTTCCAGCCCGACGGATTGCGAAGGCTGATCCGATGGACGCGTTGCGGTATCAGTGAGACCCGCTCGCGACGATCAGCTAATTGCCTCTGCACGCCTGGCCCGGCGTGCCCTTGGGAAGGCCGTAAAACTTCCAAGAGTCTGCCGCCGTCTGCGTCTGCGACGCGGTCTGTCCCTCAGACTGATCTAA
>DATCXH010000823.1:0-6227 GCA_036565925.1 Vicinamibacterales bacterium | reverse complement strand
GGCCGGCGGCCTGCCGCTCGCCGCCTGCTTTAGCCTTGATCGTGCGCGGCGCACGTTGTTCTTTCGGAGTCACGAGCGGCAAGCGGATCTTCGCCACCATCTCGCCGAGCGGATGGACCTTCATCCACAGGTGACCGCCGCATTCGCTGACCAGTCCCTGCAGCGTCGCGAAGTCCACGCCAGACGTCGCCTTGCGCGATCGTCGCGACTGGCTTTCGTCTTCACCCCCGGCACGCCGGCTCTCGGTCACGGTGATCAGCGCGTGCAGTCCGAGCCGCACGTTCGGATGCTTGGCAGAGAAGTGGCGATCCACCACGCTCGTGCCCAACTCGATCCGTAGACGGCCGCCGGCTGGCATGCGGCCGCGGCCGTAGCTGGCGAGATTGACCAGCAGACGTTCGATGCGCTCGGTGTTCACATCGACATTGAGCGGCGCAGACGTGTCGCGCAACGCGACCTCGACGTCGGCGCCGACGACGTTCTTGAGCACCGGCTCGAGATCGCGGACCAACGTGTTGAGGTCCACGAGCATCGGCGTGCGGGCCTGTTCTTCGCTGCACGCCGCGAGCTCCTGGAGGAATCCAATGGCGCGTCCGACGTCCTCGAGCAGTTCCTCGCCACGTTGCCGTGCATCGCTGTGTCTCGGGAACTGGGACACCCATTCCCGGCACAACTCCTGAGAATTCGCGAGCAGGCTGCCGCAGGTGACCGCCACTTCCGAGGCGAGACGGCCGAGGGCCTCCATGCGCTGCGCCTGGCCGAGCCGCTCTTCGAGCACGCGCAGTCGCGTGAGATCTTCGGCGACGACTTCGATGAGTCCGGTCGGCAGCGCGCGCGCAGAGAGACGCACGAACAAACGGCCGCCGTCCTGGCGACGCCATGTGGTTTCGATGGATTCCTTGGTGCGCAGGCTGACGCACCGTTCGATCAACCAGGACAGCGCTTGCGGCGCCTCGAAGACGGCCGTCGCAAAATCGCCGCTGGCCAGCTCGTAAGTGCGGCGGCCGATCATCGTGGTCAACGCGCGATTGACGTCGGCGAGCACGCCGTCGCGGTTGCAGCGGAACATCGCCACACCTGCGTGATCGAACAGTCGATGACTCTCGGCGCGGCTCGCTTCGAAGGCCTCGACGCTGGCTTTCAGCGAGTCCTGCGTCTGACGCATTCGCTCCTGCAGCGCGGTCAGTGACTTCTGCAAGGTGTCGCGTTCGGCGGACAGGGCGCGCTGTTGTTCGTCCATCTCCGACGCGTAGCTTTCGTGCTCCAGTTGCGATTGGGCGAGTTGGATCTCGAGCTGTTGCCGCTGTTCGACAAATCGGGCCCGCGTATCGGTCAGCGTCTGTTCGACCGCATCGCGCACGGCCCGGGCATCGGCGAGCTGAGACGCAAGGTCGGCTTCGAGCGCGGTCAGGCGATCGATCTCGGATCTGGCGGTGCTGAAGTCCTGGCGAACCTGCTCGAGGTCGGATTCCGTTTCCCCGAGACGCGACGCGAGGCGATCGCGTTGGCTGGCCGTCGCATCGAGCACGTTCTCGTGCTGGACCTGCGCCTCGGAGAAGGCCGCCCTCGCGTCCGCGAGGGCCGCCCTCGCGTCGGCGACGACCTGATCGAGTTCGGCGTGAACCGTCCGCTCCTGCTGGAGTTGTTCGTTCAGTTCGGTCTCGCGGCTCGCCGCTTCGCGGATCGCGGTGTCGGCGTCCGTGAGTCGTTGCTCGAGCGTATCGCGAGCGGCCTGCATGTCGGCGAGCTGCGAGGTGAGGTTGGCTTCGCGCTGCGTCAGACGTGCAACATCTGTCGTCGCCGATTGATAGTCCCGTCGAACGCGATCGAGCTCGGCCTCGGTCTCGGCGAGCTGAGAGACCAATTGCGCCTCGCGCTGTACCAGCGTCGCAATCTCGGTTCTCGCAGATTCATGATCGCGACGAGACTGCTCGAGAGTTGCGTTGGTGTCGTCGAGACGCTGTTCGAGGCCGGCGCGCGTCGAACGCTCGTGATCGAGCGTCTCGATGAGACCTGACTCGCGAACGTTGGCCGCGCCCAGGGCGTCGGTTGCGTCGCCGAGTTGATGTTCGAGTGTGTCGCGTGTCGTCCGGACCTCAGCAAGCTCGGACCGCAGATCGGATTCACGCGCGGCGAGCCGCGCAATGTCAGATCGGGCGGACTCATAATCAAGCCTCGCCGCGTCAAGAGCCGCTTCAGAGGCCATGAATCGCTGTTCGAGCGTCGCGCGCTCTGAACGTTCGCGTTGCAGCGTGTCGACGAGATCTGTCTCGCGCGCATTCGCGTCGCGGAGTGCGGCGGTTTCGTCGCGGAGTTGGCGCTCGAGCGTATCGCGTGCAGCCTGCACGGCGGCAAGCTCCGCCTCGAGATTCGATTCACGAGCCGTCAGGCGCGCGATGTCGGACAGCGCGGACTGATAGTCGCGCTGCGCCGCCGCAAGCGTCGCCTCAGTGGATGCGAGCCGCTGTTCGATCGTCGCCCGGTGTGAACGCTCGCGTTCGAGCGTTTCGGTCAGGGCGGACTCGCGGGCATTGGCCGCGCGGAGTGCCCCATTGGCCTCGCCGAGCTGACTTTCGAGCGCTTCGCGCGCCGCCTGGATGGCCGCCAGCTCGGATTGCAAATCTGATTCGCGACGGGTCAGGCGCGTGATGTCGGATTGAGCGGACTGATAGTCACGCCGCGCTGCCTCGAGGGCGATCTCAGCGGATTGAAAGGCCTGATCGAGAGCAGCCCGACTCGACCGCTCTTGCTGAAGCGTCTCGTTGAGTCCTGTCTCGCGGACCTGGGCGTCACGCAATGCGGCGGTTGCATCGCACAGCTGACGCTCGACGGTCTCTCGTGCGGCCTGGACCGCCGCAACTTCGGACACGAGCTCAGATTCACGACCGGCGAGACGCGCGATGTCAGCCTGGGCGGCTCGATAGTCGCTGCCGGCTCGATCGAGCGCCGAGCGTGTCTCATTCAATCGCTGGGTGAGGCCCTCGCGCTCGGTGGTCGCTTCGGCCAGCTGACGATCGAAATGCGCCCGCTGCTCATCGCGTTCACTGGCTGCCGCAGCAAGGGCACTCTTGTGTTGCTGCTGCGCGTGACGCAGCGCAACTTCGCCATCGGCGACCGATTGCTCGAGGGTCACCCGCCGTGCCTGAAGCTCGGCGAGCTGAGAGGCGAGGTCGGCTTCGCGCACGATCAGCCGATCGCGATCGGCAAGTGTGGACTGATGCTCACGACGGACCTGATCGAGCACGCCGCTGATCTCGGCGATCGTCTGTTCGGCGGTGGCGCGGCTGGTGCGTTCGCGCTGAATCACCCCATCGAGCTCCGCTTCTCGTTCCGCGGCTTTCTTGCTCGCCAGGAGACGATCCCGCGTCGCCCGCGTCGTCGCATCGTCGAATGCCGCCTGTGTCGCGACGAGACGGCTGTTGAGGTCGTCGCGATTCGATGTGATCTCGATGATCAGATCGTTGAGCTCGGCCTCGCGCGCGGTCAGACGCGCGACGTCGTTCAACGCGGCCGCATGCTGGTGCTCCGCCTGTGAGCGTGCGCTGAGCGCGTCGGCGAGTTGAGCTTCGATGTCACGCTGTGCATCGAGGGCCTGGGCAAGTCGCGTTTCAACGCGTTGACGTTGCTCGATTGCTTGGAAGAGCTGTGTGTCGAAGTCACGCTCACGCTCTTGCAACTGTGCCGCCGCGGCGTCGCGTTCGCGCTGCGTGTGTACCTGGGCGGCTTCAACTGCAGACCGTGCATCGGCAAGTTGACGCGCGAGCTCGTTGTGGGCGGCAGTCGCATCGGCCAGTTGCGATGAGAGCTCTGATTCACGCAGCGATAGGCGTGTCACTTCAGCCGCCGCTGACGCCTCGCATTGGCGCGCGCGTTCGACTTCGCGAGCCGCCGTGCGGAGCTGTTCGTCCACCATGTCCCAGGTGGCGTTGGCACGCGCCATGCCGACTTCGTACTGTGCCTGCAACGCTGCCAACTGTTCGGCGGCGGCCTGTTGTTGTTGCTCCGCCTGCGCCTGCAACGCCGCCAGCTGGTCGGCCGCTGCCTGCTGTCGTTGCTCCGCGTCTTCACGCGCGCTTGTCGCGCGCGCGAGCTGCTGTTCGAGATCCGTCCGCGCCGCGATCTCGAGCGCGCGCGTCACGACGATCGGCAGGTCTCTGGCCAGGGACTCGTTTCGTCGAAGGTAATGTCCACCGGGGTGGAGGGAATCGAGCGTCGGCGCAATGCCGTCGGGAACCAGAAACACCACGGCAGGGGGCAACGCCAACCGTCGCAATTGTTTCTGGACGACGAGGCAACTCGCGCCGTCGATGGGGGCATCCATGACGAGCGCGTCCAGTCCGCGATTCTCGCCAAGCCAGTTTACGGCGTTTTCGAGCTGTGCGGCCCAGAGGACCGAAACACTCTCGTCAACGGTGCGCAAGGCATTGGCAACAGCCTGCGCCTCGCTTCGTTCACTACCGATATAGAGAACCTTCATGAACCCCCACGAAGTTGCGAGAACCGCCTGCGTCACCCTCTATCGGTCGATAGGGGATTCACCTGCACAGCTCGCTTTTTCGCGGGGATGATAGCCCCTCCGGCCGAACTCGAGGGCCGAGCTCGGCCGTAGGGGACGCGATCACTTCCGGACGATCACAACTTCCAGGTATTCGGCAGGCACGACCATCGTCGCATCCCCGCTGCGGTTGAAGCTCTGGATCAGCGAAAGCAGGTCCTGCTCGAGACGCTGTTGACCATCTGGCGCCAGCGCCTCAAAGGCTTTGAGCACAGGCCCATACCAGCTCCGAAACACATCGACCCAGTGTTGCGGGGAGCGATAGCGAAAGTAGAAATCACGCGGCGTCGTGTGAATGTCGGAGGCGAGCCCGCCGAACAGTTGTTCGAGATAGTCCTCGACACCCCATCGCGACGGCGGCGTGAGCGCAGGGGCTGGCGGCACGTGCTGGCCGACGACCTTGAACAACTGACCGATGAAGCCACGCGGCGTCCAATTCGCCAGCCCGATGTGGCCCCTGGAGCGGCACACGCGCAGCATCTCGCTCGCGGCACGTGTATGGTTCGGCGCGAACATCACACCGAACGACGAGAGCACCGCATCAAAGGCGCCATCTGCAAACGGCAATGCTTCGGCATCGGCTTCTTGGAACTGCATCGGCAACCGTTCGGCCTCGGCGCGGCGACGGCCGTCTTCGAGCAGCGAGACGACGTAGTCGGTCGAGGTCACGTCGCACCACCGGCGCGCAGCAGCGAGCGAGCAATTGCCGTTACCGGCGGCGACGTCGAGGACCTTCCAACCCGAGCGCAGGTCGATCGCTTCGCACAGCGATTCGCCGACGATCTGCAATGTGGTCCCGATGATGCCGAAATCGCCGGCGGCCCATGTCGTCTGCTGGCGTGCCTTGATCGCGTTCAAGGTGACGATGGTGTCGGCGCTGGCAGTAGTGGTGGCCATGGCTAAACTCCTTGTGTGACCCTGAACAGTGGCATTCGATGACCTCCTGTAGGATCGATGACGAGCGTAACCAACTCCTGTGGCCAGGCGAATGACCGGGCGTCCACGCGATGATGCCAATCGTCCAGAACCGGTCGGGACAGTCTGATGGATGCACTTTCAGACGTGCTGCGTGCGGTCCGACTGACTGGTGCGGTCTTCTTCGACGTGCAGGCGTCGGAATCGTGGGTCGCGGAAACGCCCCCGGGCGCGTCAATCGTCGCCAAGATCTTTCCCGGTGCAGATCATCTGATTCCCTATCACGTGATCACCACCGGGAACTGCTGGGCGAGTCTGATCGGTGAACAACCGGTGCGTCTTTCACCAGGCGACGTCGTTGTGTTTCCACACGGCGATGCTCATGTCTTGTCAAGTCAGCCCGGAATGCGCAGCGCGCCCGACTTGACACTCTATCGACGTCCGAGCGATGGGCAGTTGCCGTTTTCGATTTCAATGGGTGCGGCCGACGCGACGAAGTCCTCGAACATCGTCTGTGGGTATCTGGGCTGCGACGCGCGGCCATTCAATCCGTTGCTGGCGGCGCTACCGCGGTTCATTCATGTGACGGATCGCGATGGTGGCGCGATCGGAGCGTTCGTGCGGTTCGCCATCACCGAATCGAAGGAACGACGGCCAGGTGGCGAAGCGGTGCTCGAGCATCTCAGCGAGCTGATGTTCGTCGACGTTGTCCGCCGCTACCTCGAGACATTGCCCGCCGATCGTACCGATTGGCTGG
>DATCXH010000090.1:0-2087 GCA_036565925.1 Vicinamibacterales bacterium | reverse complement strand
TCGAGAAGGGAACTGACATGCATCCCACTACACCCACCCGGTGTACGACTCAGCTGTGGCAGTACGCTTTGTTCGCGGTAGTGGTCTGCGCCCTATTGGAGGTCACGCCATCGACGCAGGGTCTGACGGGCGCGCTCATTGGCACCGTGAAGGATGCGCAGGGCGGAGTCCTTCCTGGCGCCTCTGTCCGAGTGACGTCACCGGCGATCATCGGTGGCGTCCTGATGATGGCGACGAGCGAGAAAGGACAGCTGCGCTTTCCGGCGCTGCCTCCCGGATCGTACACGTTGAGCGTGGAGCTCCCGGGCTTCGCTGATTATCGTGAAGAGGGCATCCCGATCGGTGCTGGCGCCACGCTCGAGCGAACCATCGTCCTGACACTCAGCGGCCGTGCCGAGTCGGTCGTCGTCGAGGGCATCGGGTCGCGCAGCGAAGCCCGGGGCGTCGGCTTTGGCAGCCGCGCGAGCTCAGACGAGCTGCGGACCATCCCGGCGCGGCGAGCGAGCATGTTCGATGCGATCCGATCGGCGCCGGGCATTTCACCGACATCGCCGACGAGTGTGAGGGATACGGCGGCCACCACCGTGTCCGCGTTTGGATCCGGCACCAACGAGAACCAGTTCCTCATCGATGGCACGAATTTCACGTGCCCGTGCAACGGCATTGCGCGCGCCGAGCCGGGTGTGGACTTCATTCAGGAAGTACAGATTCAGTCTGCCGGCGCGTCGGTCGAGTTCGGCAACGTGCAGGGTGCGGTGATCAATGTGGTGACGCGGCAGGGCAGCGATCGCCTGATGTTCGACGCGTCGTACTATGGACAGACGCCTGGTCTGACGAGTCAGCCGATCGTTCGTCCGTTGACGTCATCCAGAGAAACCGGATACGAGCGGCAGAAGTACCGCGACGTGACGACCAACCTCGGCGGCCCGGTGCTGCGCGATCGGTTGTGGTTCTTCGGCGGCTATCAGCATCTACGTGACTACGACAGCCAGCCCGGGGCAGACCCGCGATTTCCGAGAACCTACGAGCAGGACAAGATCCTCGCGAAGTTGACGTGGCGGCTGGCCCCCGGCTGGCAATTGGTGCAGAGCATTCACAACGAATTGTGGGTCAACCCAGACCCGCAGACCAGCGTCACGCCATTCGAGGCCACGCTCCGCCGAAGCGCCACCGTGCCGGCCGTGACGTTCGGCCATCTCACGAACTCCTCGTCACCCAACACGGTGTGGGATGTGCGCGTCGGACGATTTCTCTATGCGCAGGACAACGCGCCAAGTTCCGGCGATCGAGATGCGGTCAGTCACTTCGATCCCGCCAGCGGGCTCTTGACCGGTGGCCCCATGCAGATCGGCGAGGTGACGATTGCGCGAACGACCGTCAAGGCGACCATCAGTCGCTATCGTCCTGAACTGCTTGGCGCCGATCACGAGTGGAGGACGGGCGTGCAGGTTGAGCGTGGTGGCCACCATGCGTTCAACACCATTCCCACCGGTGTGCGATACGTGGACAACGCGGGGGCGCCGTCGCAGTCGATCTCCGCGGCGCCGTCCCGCGTCGGCGCTCAGTTCGTCTCCGCGGCAGCATTTGCGAGCGATGCCATCACGTTCGCCGATCGCGTCACGCTCAGTGCCGGTCTGCGATTCGATCACACCCGTGCATTCAGTCAGGACCTCAGTGCCCTCGACGTCGATGGCCACGAAACCGGCGAGACGATCGAGGGATTAGGGACCTTCTACACGTGGAACCTGTGGTCCCCGCGTGTGGGCGTGACGGCGAAGTTGAGCGAGGACGGCCGGACGATGCTGCGAAGCAGCTACGGGCGGTTCTATCAAGGCGTCATGACCGGAGAGCTCGAACAGTTCCACCCGGGACAGGCAGCGGTCACAACGATGGCGTTCGAACCGGCGACTGGCGGCTATACGCGCCTCATCTCAACGGTCAGCAGCCGGAGCAACCTCCTCGTTGATCCCGACACGCGCGCGCCACACACCGACGAGTATTCGGTCGGCCTCGATCGTGAGATCGCCCGCCGCATCGGTGTGGCGATCGCCTACGTGCACAAACGGGGCGACGACTTCATTGGCTGG
>DATCXH010000983.1:0-8471 GCA_036565925.1 Vicinamibacterales bacterium | reverse complement strand
AGTACTGCCCGCTCCATGGGGGCGTCCCCCAGGAGGGCGTGCCCGAAATTCCCGAGGAGCTGCCTCGTCGATAACACCGGATGTTCAGACAGCAGCAGCCTGCCGCGCGAAAGCCTCGGGCAAAGGAGGGCGCCCGACAGCCGCCCCGTTACTCCTTTCTTCAGGTGTTTCTCACCGGTTTAGCCGTCGTCGCAGGCTTGAGGCTCATGACCACGCTGAGAAATCGCAGGAACCGATCCTGGCTCGAACGTAGTGCTTTAGCGGTCCTTCTCCTGCTGGTCGCTTCTTACGTCTCCAAGCAAAGGCGCGCCTAATAATTCGACGCGGCGTCTATAATTCAAGTGTGAACCAGGAGGTCTTTGCCGCCCTCTCGGAGGCCTTGGATCGCGGGGAGGAAGTCGCCCTCGTGACCATCGTCGCCGCCACCGGTTCGACGCCGCAACGTGTCGGCGCCAAGATGCTCGTCTTTTCTGACGGCCGGACCGTCGGCACGATCGGTGGCGGCTGCTACGAGAACGACGCGTTCTGGAAAGCCCGCGAAGCGATCAAAGCGCGTCGGCCGGTCAACGTGAAATACGAGCTCAATGACGACTTCGCGCAGGAAACCGGTCTCGTGTGCGGTGGCCAGATGGAGGTCTTTATCGAACCCGTCGAAGCATCGCCCGATGTCTACGTCTTCGGCGCCGGCCACGTGGGCTATTGGGTCGCGAAGATGGCGCACGACGTCGGCTTCCGAGTGCACGTCGTCGACGACCGCGAAAAGTTCGCGAACACCGAGCGATTCGGCGAGGGCATCGACGTCATCGTCGAAAACATTCCGACGTGGATCGACGAGCATCCCCTTCCGCCGAATGCGTATGCCGTGATCGTCACTCGAGGCCACACCCATGACCTCGACACCCTGCGGGCACTGGCGGCGCAACGCCTTCGCTATCTGGGATTGATTGGCAGCAAGGCGAAAGTGCGCCGGATTTTCGACGAACTGCTTCGTGAAGGCGTGGCCGACGAGTCCCTGAGAGGGGTTCATGCGCCGATCGGCCTGGACATCGGCGCGATCACGCCACAGGAGATTGCCGTCAGCATTGTCGCGGAATTGATCGCAGCCAAACACGGCAAGATCACCGAACCTAACGTCGCTGCGGTGAGCATGCGATGGGAGGGGGCGCTACGAAAATAGGCGCCGCCCAAATAGCCCGGTATAATCAGCAGAGGCCTCTCTAAGCGCCTGCCTGGCCATGGGTTCCTACGAACTGTCCGAACGGTCGAGCCGCCTGTTGGCGACGCTCGTGCGTGAGTACATCGAGACTGGCGAGCCCGTGTCATCGCAGGTTCTCGCTCGCGACAGCGGGCTCCATGTGTCCTCAGCGACCGTGCGCAGCGTTCTCGCACATCTGGAAGAGTGCGGTTATCTCTATCAGCCGCATACGTCAGCGGGCCGCGTGCCGACGGACCGCGGCTATCGGGTGTTCGTCGATTTGCTGCTCGAAAGTCGCCGGCCGGCACGGGCCGCGGCAGACGTCGAACATCAACTCCGGCAGCACGCGGGTCCGTCGCCACTGATGGACGATCTACTGGCCAGTGTGTCGCACGTCGTCTCGCGCGCCGCGCGTCACGTCGCGTTCGCGATGGCCGACAGCCATGCCGCCGTCCTTCAGCGGATCGAGTTCGTACTGCTCGGTGGCTCGCGCGTCCTGGTCATCGTCATCGCCCAGGGCAATCAGGTGACGCAGAAAGTCGTGGACGCGCAGGAGACCTTGCGGTCTGAAGATCTCGCGCAAGCAGCGACCTATCTCAACACCGAATTTGCAGGTCTTCCACTGCTCGAGGTTCGTGAGGCTGTGCTCGCCCGGCTTCAGCAGGAACGGATCCTGTACGATCAGCTGTTGGCGCGCGCGTTACGCCTCGCGCGCTCGACGCTGGAAGAGCTGCCGCGACAGCAGACTTTCCACGTGGAAGGTGCAGCCTCGTTGCTCGACGAAGGAGCACACGAGCAGGTATCGGTAGCCACGCTGCGCAAACTCCTCGACATGATGGAGGAGAAAGAGCGAATGGTGCAGCTGCTCAACGCCTACATCGACGGCCCCGGACTGACCGTCGTGATCGGCACCGAGCATGCCGCGCCAGACCTCCAGCGATTCAGCTTGATCGCCTCCACCGCGGTGGACGGCACGACGACGCGCACCGTCGGCGTGATTGGCCCCACGCGGATGCGCTATTCACGTGCGATCTCGCTGGTGGACGGGACGACACAGGCGGTTTCGCGAGTCCTTCGGGACGCACCGTAGAACCATGGCCGAAGCTTTGAACGATCAGGATCCGCAACAGCAGCAAGAAGAGACTCAGCCCGATCCGCTCGAGGAACTCCGCCGAGAGCGCGACGTGCTGCAGGATCGGTTGCTTCGTACCGCTGCGGACTTCGACAACTACCGCAAACGCATGGACCGGGAGCGACGGGATCTCGCCGAGCAGACGGCTGCCGAAGCGATCAAGGATCTGCTCCCGATCATCGACAACCTCGAGCGCGCGCTGCAGGCTGCCGCGGAGGACGACCCGCTGCGTAAAGGCGTCGAGCTGATTCACAAGCAGATGCTCGAGATGCTGCGCAAGCGTGGTGTCACGCCGATCGAGGCGCTCGGCGCTGACTTCGACCCGAACGTGCACGAAGCGGTCACTCACGAGGAGAGCGATCAGCATCGCGAGGGCGAGGTCATGGAGGAACTGCAACGCGGCTATAAAGTCGGTGAGCGTCTCCTCCGGCCAGCCATGGTCAAGGTGGCGAAAGGCGCGTGAGCAAACGCGACTACTACGAAATCCTGAGCGTCTCCCGGACGGCGACGGAACAGGAGATCAAGAGCTCCTATCGGAAGCTCGCGCTCAAGTACCATCCCGACCGCAATCCCGGCGACAAGGAATCCGAGGAGCGGTTCAAGGAAGCGGCCGAGGCCTACGCGGTTCTGATCGATACCGACAAGCGGCACATGTATGACCGCTTCGGTCACGCCGGGCTCGGTGGTGCGGCAACCGGCGGATTCGATCCCAACGCGTTCAGCGGCTTCGAGGACATTCTCGGCGGCCTGGGCGACATCTTCGGCTTTGGCGATGTCTTCGGCGGCGGCCGCAGGCGCAGCGGTCCTCAACGCGGCGCCGATCTGCGCTACGACCTCGAGATCTCATTTACCGAAGCGGCAAAGGGCGTCGAAGCATCGATTCAGGTCCCACGGCAAGTGGCGTGCGAGGCCTGCGGCGGCAACGGCGCAGCCCCGGGCACGCAGCCGACCACGTGTCCGCAGTGTCAGGGTCGCGGGCAACTTCGCTATCAACAGGGCTTCTTCACGGTCGCCCGCACGTGCAATCAGTGCCGCGGAACCGGGTCGATCATCTCGAAGCCGTGCGCGACGTGTCGCGGCGCAGGACGTGTGCAGCAGGAGAAGAAGCTCACCGTCCGCATTCCGGCCGGCATCGCGACCGGCCAGCGACTGCGTCTGAGCGGCGAAGGCGAGGCTGGTCCGCTCGGTGGTCCCCACGGCGATCTGTATGTGGTGATCCACGTGCAGGATCACTCGTTCTTCCAGCGCGACGGCAACGACCTGTATTGCGAAGTGCCACTGAACTTCACCACCCTCGCGCTCGGCGGCGACATTCGCGTTCCGACGCTCGATGGTGACGAGCCCTTCAGCGTTCCAGCCGGCACGCAGACCGGAACGACGTTCCGCGTCCGGGGCAAGGGCATGCCCGACGTAAGCGGTCGCGGTCATGGTGACCTCTTCGTCACGGTGAAAGTCAGCACGCCGCATAAGCTGTCGAAGGAGCAGAAGAAGCTGCTCGAGCAGCTTGCAGCGACACTGCCGAAGGAAGGCTTCGAGCCGACGCCGGTCGGCGACCACGAGGACAAAGGACTCCTCGATCGGGTCAAGGACATTTTTGGATAACCGCGACCGCACCTGGCCAGCACTCGACGTTACCGGCGTTCCAGAGTTCTTCGAGGCGGCACTCACCGACTATCACGTCACCGCGATCAATGAAGGCGACGAGGTCTGGCGCGTCTTCTTTCATGACGCGGCTGAACGCGATCGCGCCGCACGCGAACTGGGCGCGGCATTCGAGGGGCTGTCACTCGAAGCGATCGATGTCCCCGACGAGGACTGGGCAGCCCGATCGCAGGCCGACATTCGTGCGGTTCACGTCGGGCGCGTCATCGTCGCCCCACCATGGGATGCTCCGATCACTATCGTCGTGCAGCCCTCAATGGGATTCGGCACTGGGCATCATGCGACGACGAGACTGTGCCTGGCTGCCATGCAGCAGATCGACATGCGCGGCAAGACCGTCATCGACGTGGGCACCGGCTCGGGTGTTCTGGCGATCGCGGCCAGCCTTCTTGGTGCGGCGAATGTCATCGCGTTCGATGACGATGACGATGCCGTGGCCGCCGCGCGTGAAAACCTGAGCCTCAACCCGCGCTCGCGCGTGACGCTGCAGGTCGGCGACCTGCATGACGCGGCGCCGGCCAACGCGGACGTCGTGTTAGCGAACCTGACCGGTGCGCTGCTGGCGTCTACCGCGGAACGGCTCAGACAGTTGACCGATTCCGGAGGGCGTCTGATCCTGAGTGGGTTCATGGTCGGCGAAGAGCGTGAGGTGCTCACTGCCTTCGCGCCTCTCGCCGTGGAACATCGCGCGCAGGAAGAGGAATGGCTATGCGTTACGCTGCGATAACCGAGTCAGACTGGTCTGAAGACCCGCCTCTACGAAATCGTCTCCGGCTGATTGTGATCGTTGTGGCCACAGTGGTCGTCTCAGCGTTTCCACGCGCCGAGCGGATGGGATATCCGCCCCAGGAATTTGCCGCGCGCCGGCAGCAACTCGCGAAGGCGTTGCAGAGCGGCACGCTGCTGATGTTTGGCGCCACCAGCCCGATTCCGGGCGTGCGCTTCCGGCAAGACAACGACTTCTACTACCTGACCGGCAACGAGTCCTTCAACAGCGTGCTGGTGATGGACGCCGCCTCGGGCATCTCGCATCTCTTCCTCCCGAAGTTGACTGCGACAGAGATCCGTTACGAGGGCGCGAACTGGCTCGAGGAACCTGATGCGGCGAAGAAGTACGGCTTCGCCTCTATTCAGCCGCTGACCGCGCTCCATGAGTTCCTTGCTCGCCGGCGCTCGAACGCGGGAACCGAGCAGGTGTGGACGCGGCTCTCTGAGCGTGATGTCGTGGACCGCAGTCGGCTCGACACCGCGATTGGCACGGCGCGGCGGCTCACCAATCCGTTCGCGCAACAGCCGACCGAGGACGCGGCGCGCGTCACCGCGCTTCGTGAGCAGTTTCCGTACTACGAGATGAAGGACGTGACGCCGCACCTCGATCGACTGCGGATGATCAAGTCGCCGCGGGAGATCGAGATCCTCAAGTACAACGGCCGCATCAGCGCCGAGGCATTGAAGCGCGCAATTCAGGCGACTGCTCCAGGCAAATTCGAATACGAACTCGAGGCCGAAGCGACGTATTGGATGGTGAGGAACGGGTTCCAGGGCGCTGCCTACCCCGCTATCGTCGGCTCGGGTCCGATGGGCAATCAGTGGCATTACGAGGCGAACGGCCGTCAGATGAAAGCCGGCGAGCTCGTGGTCATGGACTACGCCGGTTCGCTCGATTATCTGACCATGGACATTACGCGGACGTGGCCGGTATCAGGACGCTTCACCGACGCGCAACTCAAGGCGTATGAGTGCGTGCTCGAGGCGCAGAAGGCCATCATCGCCGCGATCAAGCCGGGCGTTGCGCGAAGCGTCGTGCAGAAGATTGCCGAAGATATCTTCAAGAAGCACGGCTTCGATCCCCGCTACGCCTATGTCGGCCACTACGTCGGCATGTCGGTACACGATGTCGGCGACTGGGACCTGCCGTTCGAAGCCGGCATGGTGATGGCGATCGAGCCGATCATCGACATGCCGGGACTGCACATCCGCGTCGAAGACAGCGTGCTCGTGACGCCGACAGGCGCGGAGGTCCTGACGAGCGCGGTGCCAAAGGAAGCGGAGGAAGTGATGTCCCTCCTCCGCCAAACAGGCCGATCAAACTAACGGACGGATGCGTGCGCCCATCGCTCTGAGAGGGCGCGGATTCTGCTGAGCGCTTCCTGGATGTTCTCGAGCGAGTTGGCGTAGCTGAATCGTAGATAGCCATCGCCGTAGCTGCCGAATGCGGTTCCACTCAGACACGCGACGCCCGCATCGTTGAGCAGCATGTTGGCGAGTTCGCGACTGGGCACGCCGGTGTTCTTCACGTTCGGGAACGCATAGAACGCACCCGCGGGCACCGTGCAGCTGAAGCCCGGAATCTCATTCAAGCCTTTGACGATGGCATCGCGGCGGCGACGGAACTCGGCGACCATCGCGTCGACGGCATCCTGCGGCCCCTGCAGCGCCGCAAGACCCGCCCGCTGCGTGAAGCTGGCCGTGCAGGAATTCGAGTTGACCATCAGCTTGTCGACAGCATCGACCAGCCACAGCGGCATCACGCCGTAGCCGAGACGCCATCCGGTCATCGAATACGTCTTCGAGAAGCCATCGAGGATGATGGTCTTATCGAGCATGCCCGCGAACTGCGTAATCGACTGCGGCGCGTCCTCGTAGCAGATGCGCGAGTAGATCTCATCGCTCAGGATCAACAGGTCGCGATCGCGGGTGAGGTCGGCGATTCGTTTCAGGTCTTCCTTCGGCATCACGCCGCCAGTGGGATTGGCCGGCGAGTTGAGGACGATCATCTTCGTCCGCGGTGACAGCTTGGCTTCGAAGGTGTCGAGGTCGAACGAGAATCCCCGGCTCTCGACGAGCGGGATCGGCACCGGCGTAGCGCCGAGGAAATTGATCACCGATTCGTAGATCGGGAAGCCGGGGTTCGGATAGATCACTTCGTCGCCGGGCTCGACGACCGCCATCATGGCGAAGAACATGATCGGCTTGCCACCGGGGACCACGACCACGTTCTGGCCGTTGACCCGGATACCGCGTGATTTCGAGATGTAGTCCGCGATGGCCTCGCGGAAATCCGGAAAGCCAGGTGTCGGCCCATAGCCGGTCCAGCCCTCATCGAGCGCGCGCTTGGCGGCGTCCTTGATGTGGGCCGGCGTCGGAAAGTCAGGCTGGCCGATTTCGAGATGGATGACGTGCTTGCCCTGCGCCTCGAGCGCACGGGCACGCTGAAGGACTTCGAACGCGGACTCGATTCCGATCCGCGTCATTCGTTCCGCAATTTGCATCTCTCTATTATCTCGTCGAAGCGACCTCTCCCGGTTCGATGCGAATCAGAGCCGCATCGTTTTCTTCCGTCAGCACGTAGAGATAGCCGTCGGGTCCCTGACGCACATCGCGAATGCGCTGACCAAGCTCGCGCAGCAGAGGCTCGCGTCGCACTTCTTCCCACTTGTCGTTGAACTCGATACGCTGCAACTGACCGGTTCGCGGCACTTCACCCTGACGGAGACCGCCAACGAACAGGTTGTTCTTCCATCCGGGAAATTTGTCGCCCGTGTAGAAGGTCATGCCTGAAAGCGCGATCGACGGAATCCACACCACAACCGGCTGCTCCATGCCCTCTTGCCACGGCTTCTCCGACACGCGAGGCCCGGGATAGCTGCGCCCATAACTGATGACCGGCCAACCGTAGTTCTTCCCCGCCTGAATGATGTTCACCTCGTCGCCACCATTGGGCCCCTGCTCGCTCGCCCACAGCTGCCCGGTCGATGGATTCACGGCAAGGCCAAGCTGATTGCGATGGCCCATCGTGTAAATCTCGGGCTTGAAGCCAGCGCGACCCACGAACGGATTGTCTGGAGGCACCGTGCCATCGTCACGAAGCCGCAGCAACTTGCCGCCGTAGTTGTTCGGATCCTGCGACGGCGCGTTCGCGCCTTCCGTCGATCGGCCCAGACTCATGTAGATCATGCCGTCGGACCCGAACACGATCCGCGACGCTTCCGTCGTCACGTCCGCGGAGAACAACTCCTTCACGTTGGTCAGTGCCGTACCGTCCCATGTGCCACGCGCAAGCGTCGCGAGGCGCGCGGGTGGCGCATTCGGTCCAGGAGGCACGTTGGCGGCCGCGGGATTGGGCTTGTGGTACGCGAGATAGACGAACTTGTTTTCGGCAAAGCGTGGATGCAGCGCGATGTCCATCAAGCCCGAGAGACCTTGTGCGGAGATGGGCGGCAGCCCGGCGACGAGCTTCGGATCGAGCACACCATTTCGGACGATTCGCAGGCAACCGGGGCGCTCGGTGATCAAGATGGCGCCATCGGGCAGAAACGCCATGCCCCATGGATGGAAGAGTCCCTTGGTGACGACAAGGCGGAGGTTGCGATGCGCGGGTGTCGCTGACTGGATCGTGATCGGGCCGTCGGGCAAGGGCGGGGCGGCCCACTGGATCGGCGGCGGAGTGCCTCCGCCTCCACCGGCTCTTGCGCCCGCCGC
>DATCXH010000336.1:0-4158 GCA_036565925.1 Vicinamibacterales bacterium | reverse complement strand
TAGACCTCAATGGTCACGTAGAGCATGCCGGTCCCAACCTCCTTGATATTCGCGTAGAAGGTTTGGTCGGCGCCGATTGCCCATGCGGTGCTCGTGGTTGTCCACGTGAGTTGGTTGTAGTGGCCATCAAAGTACGGAGCGCCGGTTCCGTCATCGGTGACACCCTGTGCCACCTTGGGCAGTTCGCGCGAAAACGTGACCCTTACCTGGCCAGACGTGGCGCCGTGCGCATTATCGAGCTGGAACCAGGGGGCCACCGTGACCATGCGATAGACCGACGTTGAGAGCATCTCGGTGCCGAGATAGCAGATGCCAAAGAAACGCCCTTCCCACGTGTCGAGCGCAGCGCTGCCGCTCGTCATCTGCGAGGACAAAAACGAACTCTGGTGCGCAGTCTTTCGATCGATCAGCATGTTGGCAAGATTCGCCTGCGCCACGTCGTTGCCACAGTCCAGGCTGACGCCGTCCCCATACGCCTGGTCGGGCAGAAAATCTGCGCAGTCCGTGCCCACGTTCGGCGTGATGTTCTCGGTTACCGTCGTCGAGGCATAATGATCGGCCACGTCGACATCAACGATCATCTGGTCGGTCGTATCGGCCTGATACGCGTGGTCCTGCTGCGTGACAGTCGCGCTGGCGTATGGCGCAGGCGTGATCCGATACTTCTTGGTAGCGTCGAATGCCGGCGATGAGAGTGCGCTGGTGAGGAAGATATCCGTCGCGGTCGACTGGCCGGCGACCGTACGACGCCACGTGATGGGCGATGCCGTATTGCTCGGATCGATCTCGGTGATATCAATGACGTCGCCCGTCGTGAAGTTCAGGGCATCGCTCTGCTCGCTCGACTCACTGTACTTGTGCGCGTAGCAGCGGAGCGACGTCGTTGCCGAGCCGTAGCCAGCCGTGAACCCCGACGCGTTCGCGGTGTCGTCCATCATCGCGGCAGCGCCATAGACCGCGCCACGGTGACTATCGAAGAAGAATAAATCGACCTCGCCGGTCATTTGGCGGGGCTCCTGCGGTTGCCCGTTGACGGCCGGACTCGGGCCTCCCGGGTCGTATGCGATGCGAGTGACAAGTGCCGCGCGACCATTGATGCGGCGCAGTCCGGTTAGCGGGTCACGGGCGTAGTTATCGTTGACGATGACGACATCGCCTGGATAGAGGCTTTCGTACAGCGGCAGCGCGATCGAACGTGTGAGCATTCTCCATGCGCGCGAGACCATCGGGAAGTGCGCCAGGAAGTCCTTGATCAGGGACTCCATGGGGGCACCGGTCTCGGAGAACTGCGCGTAGGTGTTGCGCGCGCTGATGGTTACCGTGCCGACATCCTCGGCATTGCCTCCGCCGTCGTCGACAGCAGTCTGATCCTCGAGCGTGATGCTGCGTAGATATGTCTCATCGCTTGTAGAGAAGTCGCGGTTGAACTTGACCGTTACGATCGGTCGCTGGAAAACGCCGCTCTCGAGTGCTGGCGTACGGTGGTTCTCGTTAGCGTTCGAAGGCGCCGCCTTGTTGTCTTCATCGAGCGTATACGTCGCGAGCCCCACGAGCGGCGTTTTCCAACGTGTAAACTGAAGCCCACCCTCTTTCCAAATGAGCGAAGCGCGTCGGAGAATCAGATCGCTGCTCAACGCGTCAACCAGCTTGGTCGGCTTGGTCAAGACGACGAGCAAGGGCGCATCGGCGCCGGGGAGACTGTCGATACTCGTCTCGAAATCCGAACCGAGGTTTTCGGCGGGGACACCGATGCCGGCCCCGTAGCCGAGCGCATCGAAGTCGGCGCTGTTATATCCAGCGGTCCCCGTCGAATAGAACATATACTTCACGACTTTCGCGAAACTGCTCTCGAGGAACAGGATCTGCTTAATCGTGATCGGTCCGCTCTGGTCGCTGGCCTTGCGACCGATCTGCTGGATGCTGCCGATCGGATCGCTCGATAGTCGCCACGGGGTAACGTAGACGTTGGCGAACGTATGCGTCGCGAGATCGTAGGTGCCGAACGCCAAGACTTTTTCGTCGATCTGGAAGATGCCCCACGATTGCGCAACACCTGAGTAGAGTGTTGCCTCGACGCCGTCGGCGATGTGACGAATCCCAGACGGTAGCAGCGAGCGCTGATCGGTCCAAATTCCGCGCTCGTTGACCATCTCGGCCTGAAAGCTCGGGCCATTCGGCCCGTTGAAGTGAGTTGCGAACGTCACATATGGCTCGTCTTCGCTGACTCGAGAGCCACTGTTCGGTGTGTAGTATGTGCCACTTGGGGCGATCCGAGCAGACTGCCCAACGTTTGTCATCGTGCCGTTCTCGAACCCGAGGAATCCCGCCATCTCGGATGGCATCGATAGAACCCAGTAAGCAGCCACGGAGGTGGCGCCCGGATTAGGCATCGAAAATCGGCAGACGGTGCGCGGCCCGGATGCTGTCGATTCTTGTTTCCATGTGTAGCTGCCGGTAATCCGTCCGGCAGCCAACTCGCCTCCGGTGTAATCGTTCAACAGTGCGTATATTTCAGAAAGTGAATAGTTCCCCGCCGTCAGTGTGAGGCTGTTGCCAGCGGCATCTACTCCGGCGATCGTCTCCGTGATCTGAAGCTTGCCTGTTGATTGCAGGTAGATGCCCTCCGGCACCTCGCCGACATACTGGTCGCGGAATACGATGGCATCGGCGATCTCGTCGAGCTGATGCTTGACCTCGATAACCATGCATCCCGTGTCCGGATCGTCTGCAATGGAAGCAATGCGGCCAGAGAACGCTTGATACGAGTCGCCGATGCTGTTGAGACTGGTGCCGTCCCAGAGGTGCATCCTCAGCGCGACTCGCTTACCAACCCACACGCGTGGCTCCTGCGAGATGACCGGATCCATCTGGACTTGCGTTGGGTCGAGCCCGACGCGGTGATGATTCGCGAAGCGCGTCGAGGTACCGCTTGCAAGCGGCGAATAGAAGCCGCGGACACTCGCAGTCATCGAAGTGCTGGTGACCGCGCTATATTTGATGCACTCGGTCCCGATGAATGCGGTCGACGGGGGAGCGGCGAAGTCGGTACCAAATGATAGGCTGATGCTCGTGTCGTTGCGATCGATCGTTGCGCCGAGGCTGGTCTCGGCGCCGTGCCCACGACGAGACGCGTAGATGCCGAACTGATCTGCCGCATCAGGCATGATGCGCAGGATGGCCGTGCCACCTCGTCCGAACGGCTTCCATGGATCAAGCTTCTGCTCGTTGTGCAGTTCAACGAACAGGCATTCGCCGAGAATGACCGCATCCGAATTGGTCGTCGGATCCCAATCGGTTCCGGCGTAGGCAGCGGCCACCGCGGCGGTCGGCGCCTCTGAGAGAAGGAACTTGCAGCCCTCGATCTGCGCGACCCATTGGTACGAGAACGAGCCAGCCCGCCACGCCGCCAGCGTCGTCCCACTCAGCACCGATGCCACCGTCAGCCCCGCGGTCCCGCTGATCGCCCCTGACTCCGCAGTGATCGTCACCGAGCCATCGGCAACCGGGCTCGCGAGGCCGCTGCCGCTGATGGTCGCGACGCTCTCGTCCGAGCTCGACCAGGTGACGCTCGCCGTGATGTCTGCCGTGCTCGAGTCAGAATAGTGGCCCGTTGCAACGAACTGCTGCGTCCCCGAGATCGTGATGCTGGCAGTGGCCGGGGTGACAACGATCGAGGACAGCTCGATAACCGTGACTTCGGTCGAGCCCGTGACGGCGCCGATGGTCGCATCGATCTGCGCAACGCCAGTCGCCACGCCTGTAGCGAGTCCGCTGGAATTGACCGTTGCGATACCGCTGTCTGCAGTCGACCACGTGGCCGTTTCCGTGACATCCGCCGTCGACCCGTCACTGTAGTGCCCGGTCGCGGCGAATTGCTGTGTGGCACCCGTAACGAGCGTCGCCGTCGAGGGCGAGACCGTGATCGAGGTAAGCGTGACCGCGCCAAGGAGCGACGCTGCACGAGACGATGGCTGATAGTGCCAGGTCATCGAGACCTCAGCTCACGGTGCGAAGGCTTGCTTTGATCGTGCGATCGGTGCCGGCGAGTTTCTTGGCGCCGAGGTCGTATCCGTCGGTGACGGTGAAGGCCGGGAACAGAAGGTGCTTGTCGCGAGCGCCGTCGACCTCAATGCGGCACAGAGCCTTGCGCGTGCCGTT
>DATCXH010000969.1:0-2803 GCA_036565925.1 Vicinamibacterales bacterium | reverse complement strand
AGGACGAGGCGACGGCATCGCTCATCAAGTGGCACCAGGAGCAACAGGCCGGGGGCCAGTTCGCGCACGAAATCGACGAAGCGCGGAAGGCGCTAGTCTCGCTCAACGCGGAATTGCCGAAAACCGCCAAGCTCACGGAGTTTTTCACTGTCCTGCAAACGGCGACAGGCGTCAATCTGCTCGGCCTCCTGCCGAAGTCACTCAAAGAGACGCTGGACAAGACGAACGAACTCGCCGACGCCATCAAGGCGGCCGAGGCGGATCGCACGGCAACGATCAACAAGGCCGTCGCCGATCGCGATCATGCCTACGTGCAGGATCTGGCAAACCTCGTCTCGTCCGACCACGCCACCGCGCAGGAATACCAGACAGCGCTCGCGCTCATCAAAGGCTTTCAGGATGCGCTCACGCACCTGACCGCGACGAATCCATCGGACGTTGCTGGTCGCACGGGACTGATCAAGGACATCACTGCCTTGAAAGAGGCGTTGCATCTCGATGTGCTCGACGATGTCAACGCGAGCATGGCGCAAGCCGACGCGACGATGAAGCGCTTCGACGCGACGACGGTGCAAACAGCGAAGGATCTGGCGCCGCTCAAGGCCGTCTACGACGACACCGCTGGAGCTATCGCTCGCTTCACAAAGGCGACGCAGGATTCATTGAACGCGCAGAAGATCAAGCCCGCGAAGATCCCGGACGATCCGCAGATCCAGGCGATCAAGTACAAGCAGGAGATGGAGCAGATCTGGCGCGACGGCATTGGAAAGATCACGACGGACGGCTTCAAGTCCTTCCAAGACTTCTTTGATGACGTCTTCCAGTTGTTCTCGCGCCTCATGCAGCGGATGCAGGCCGAGGGCAAGGCATCGGGGCTGGGCTATCAACTCCTCGGCGCCGGCGCGGCCGGCATCAGCGGCGGTTTGACCGGCTACCAGGTCGGGCTGGCGAGCGGCGGCAACTACGCGACGGGCGGGTTTGGCGGTGCAGTCTCGGGCGCCGCGACGGGCTTCGCCATCGCCGGGCCGCTGGGCGCTGCTGTCGGTGGACTCGCGGGGCTCGCGGGCGGCATCCTCGGCGCTGGGAAGGCGGCAGAGCAGGCCGCGGCGCAGATGAGGCAACTCCGCGAATCGCTCGATGCGTCGCTGACCGCCGTCCGCGTCAAGCTTGGGGACATCTCCGACGAGCAAGGGCAAATCGAAGCCACGCACATCCAGTTCCAGCAACTTCGCGATCAGCTCTTGGCGACCAAGCCGACCATGAGCGACTACGAAAGGGGACTCGCGGATATCAATGACCTCGAAGCCCGTCGCATCCAGCAGATCAAGGATGAGGCGAAAGCCGTCAACGACGCCAACAACGCGCGCATTCAGCAGATGGTGGAAGAAAGCGCGCGCGAGACGGCAGCGTTGCGCTTGCAGGAGGCACTTGCCGCATTCCAAGAGTTCTCCGACCAGCAGCAGGCCAGCTTGCAACTGCTCGCCGCGAGCCGAGCCGCCGCGCAGCGGGACGCAGAGAACTACGCCCAGCAGCAGCTCGACGCGACACAGAAACTCCTCTCGGTCGCCGAGGACCAACTCAGCACACAGAAGGATCTAGTCGACGGTCTCCAGCGCACCGTCGACGCGCTCCGCAACTATCAGGATTCGCTCAAGCTCGACAACAACCTCTCCCCGCTGACGCCAGAGGATCGGTATCTCGAGGCCAAGCGGCAATATGATGTCGTCGCAGCACAAGCAGCGGCCGGCGACCAGAACGCCGCACAGAAGCTGCCGGACTATGCGAACGCCTTCCTGCAAGAGTCGCGGTCGATGTTCGCGAGCTCGGATCGGTACGTCCAGGACTACAAGCAGGTACAGGCGTTCATCGGGACGCTGACGGTCCAGTATGACGACCAGCTCTCCGTAGCGAAAGACCAGCTCGACGTCCTCGTGCGACAGGCCGACACGCTGACGGCGCTCGTGGGCATCCAACAGGAGATGTTGGACCGCATCGCACATCCCGAGCGGTACGAAGACCACACGCACGACTACGAAAAGAACGCATACGACCAGTACGATCGCCACCCCAATGACCCCAACTTCGGTTATCCGGGGCCGGGACCAATCGCCCCGCTGCCGCGGATTCCGAACCCCGGTGGACGCACCACGCCGGCGATCGGGGCGTCGTCCATCGGGGCGACACCGTCCAATGATTTCGCCAACGAATCGCGCGTCAATACGCTGATCCGCGCGACGATCGCGAGCGGGAAGGCGACCGAGTCGCGACTCGTTGAATTGAGCCAGCAGAACGCATCGCTCAGTACGGAGATCCAACTCTCGCGCGGCATCGCCGACGGGAATGCCGATCGTACCGTGAGGCGCATCTGATGGCCGAGCGCATCGTGGTCGTGACGATCAGCTACCTCGATCCGGCAACGAGTACCACGGGCACGCTGGGATTCACGACGGCGGCGACAGGTTATCGCTCGCATCCCGCCGATACACCGGCCGATCTCGAGTGTATTCCCGGTCTGAGCGCCTGCACGTTCCGCTTCGACGCGACTGGCGCGGACCCGAAGTCACTCGGCGCTGGCACCATCACCGTCGATGATGCCGATGGATCGCTCGACGATCTCCTCAATTACGTCTACGACGGGAAGGACGCGATCGTCTACATCGGCGATCCGGACGACGCGCTGAGCGACTTCGATGAATTGGTCCGGTGGGTCGTGGAGCAGCCCGAAACGTCGGGAAACACGATCTCCTTCAGGACGCGCACACAGACTTACCACCTCGACGTCGCGATTCAGACAGACATCTAT
>DATCXH010000962.1:0-7986 GCA_036565925.1 Vicinamibacterales bacterium | reverse complement strand
CGCGCAGGCCGCATACGCTGTCCGAGGGCGAACAACCGGTCCCATCTGCGAACACTCGAGCTCAAAGGAGTAGCATCGACGCGCGAGAACGTTCGAGAAACGGCCCGCTTCCCCACACTCGCGTGGCACGGGCTTTGACCTTGGAGCGCTCACGTGTCCGAGATCCGCTACGCACTGCGCACGGTGATCAAGGCCCCGGGACCCGCCCTGGTGATGGTGCTGACGCTCGGCGTCGCGATCGGTGCGGCGACAGTGATCTACAGCGTCGTCGACCTGGTGAGGCACCTGGTGCCCGCCGTCGATCAGCATGGTCTGGTGTACGTCGCATCGACAGAGACGCGGATCGTGCAAACCGGACAGGGCACACGCAACAGCGTGCTTCGCAGTCCCGTATCCGTGCCCGACCTGGCCGACTGGAGGTCACGCTCATCGAGCTTTGAACAGCTGACCGGCTTCAGGATGGCTTCAACGAGCCTGACCGGGATCGAGATCCCGCTCCGCCTCACCGCCATCAACGTCACAGCAAACCTTCCTGATGTCTGGGGCTTCGCACCGTCGCTCGGACGCAACTTCCGAGTGGACGAGGGCCTCGCCGGCTCGAGCGGGGTCGTCATGCTGTCCCACCGTTTCTGGGAGCAGCATTTCTCAGCCAACGTCAACGTCATCGGTCAGACGATGCTGCTTGACGAGGTTCCGCATACGGTCATTGGTGTGCTCCCGCGAGCGGCCGGTACCGGGTTCTTCCGCGAGGCCGACGTCTTCACGCCGCTCGTTGTCGATGCACTGCGTGGATCTCGCGATCGTCGCGAGGTCCTGGTCGTTGGCCGTCTGCGACAAGGCGTGACGCGTGAACAGGCGCACGCCGACCTTCAGGCGATCGCCGTGCAACTGGGCCGCGAGCACCCCGACACAAACCAGACCGTGAGCGCCGATGTCTTGCCGCTCGTCGAAGCATCGGGGTTCAACGTTCGTATTCTCCTGGCGATCCTCGGACTCATCGGCATGTTGATCATCGTTGTCGCCTGCGCCAACCTCGCGAGCGTGATGGTCGCGCAGTCGCTGGCGAGGCGGCACGAGCTCGCGATTCATGCCGCGCTGGGCGCGAGCCGCGGCCACCGCATCCGCCGGTTGCTCGTCGAAGGATTCCTCGTGGCCTGCGCGGCGAGCCTTGTCGGACTGCTGGTCGCGGCGTGGGGAATGGCTGGCCTGAGATGGCTTGGCAGCACTGCGCTTGGCTTCGCCGACCTGCAGATGAACGGCCGCGTGCTCGCCGCAAGCCTGCTCATTGCGTGCGCGACACCGATCGGGTTCGGATTGCTCCCCGCACTGCGCATGGCGCCACCGGACCCGCAGGAGTTGCGTGATGGTGCACGGGCCGCGGGCGCTACGCGACGTGGTCGACGGCTGCGGAACCTGATCGTGGCGCTGCAGACGGGGGCCGCGATGGTCCTCATGGTCCAGATCGGGCTGTTCATCCGCACGACATGGAAACTGAGCGACGTCGCCCCTGGATTCGAACCGGCGCAGGTGCTGACCTTCCACATCGGTCTTCCCTCTTCGCGGTATGCGCAGCCGGATGCGATCGACCGCTTTGTCGGCAATATGCTGCAGCGCCTGGGCTCGCTGCCCGGCGTCAGCGCCGCTGGCGTCATCGACCGATTACCGATCGCTGACGGCGAGCAGATGTCGCGGCTCACAACCGACCGTACGGTCTCTGACCCACCTGAGAAGCGACCACTTGTTGCGCGTTCTGCGATCGCCGGCGATTTCCTGACCACGCTGCGGATCCCCCTGCGACGGGGCCGCACGATCACCGAAGCCGAACTGACGAAGGGTGCGCCCGTCGTCGTGATCAATGAAGAGATGGCACGCCGGTTCTGGCCCGGGCGCGATCCGATCGGGTCGCGTCTTGCCCTCGATGCGGGCCTGCCTCGCGGAAGCTCTGCGGAGGCGACTCAGGAAATGTGGCTCGAGGTCGTCGGCATTGTCGGCAACCTGCGCAACTCCGATGTCGATCAGGGTCCGTTGCCGCAGGTGTTCGTCTCTCTGGCTCGGCATCGCAGCAGGGATTTCGCGGTCGCGTTGAAGTCGACGGTTGGCGACCCGCTGCAGCTCGTCACCGCGATCCGCGGACAGGTCGCGGCGATCGATCCCAACCAGCCGATCTACGACGTCGCGTCGATGCGGCAGGTGCTCTTCACTGACATGGCGAGCACCTATGTGCTGTCAGCGATTCTCTCCACGATTGGATTCATTGCGCTCGTGTTGTCGGCCGCTGGCATTTATGGACTCGTCGCGTATTCGGTGACACAGCGTCGTCGGGAGATCGGCGTACGCATGGCCCTCGGCGGCACACCCGGTGCGATCGTTCGCATGCTCATCGCCCATGCAAGTCGTCCGGTCGTCGTCGGGAGTCTCGTCGGATTCGTCATCGCCGCGGGTCTCTCGCTGCTGTTGGCGGCCGGGATGCCTGAAATCGACCCCCGCGATCCGATGAGCTATGGCGGCGTCATTTCTCTCATCCTCGTCTCCGCGCTGCTGGCAACACTGCTGCCGGCGCGTCGCGCCGCGACTATCGATCCCGTTCAAGCCTTGAGAGCCGACTGATGCCGATCACGCTCTGGCACGATCTCAAACACGGCGCCCGGATGCTGCGGAAGAACCCGGGCTTCTCGTTCATCGCCATGGTGTCGATTGCCGTCGGCGTTGGCGCGAACGCGGCGATGTTCAGCCTTGCCGACACGCTGGTGCTGCGGCCGCTGACCGCGCCGCGCCCGGACGAGATTATCAACGTGACCACGGTGGCACCGAAGTCGGGATTCACAACGCCCACCTCGTCGGCGCTGTCGTATCCCGACTACGAAGAGGTGCGCGATCGCAACCGCACCTTCAGCAGCCTGGCCGCATTCCGATTGATCGTGGCGAGTTTCGCCGATCGCACTGACCAGCCGCCACAGCGAAAGTTCGGCATGGCGGTGAGCGGCAACACGTTCGACATGCTCGGAGTGCAGCCGATTCTCGGTCGCGCTCTCGGTGTTGACGATGACCGCGTCGCCGGCCGCGATCCGGTCGTCGTGCTGGATCACGATCTCTGGAAGCAACAGTTCTCCGGTGACTCACAGGTGATTGGCCGCACGATTCGCATCGCCAGTGTGGACATGACGGTCGTGGGCGTCATGCCGGAAGGCTTCACCGGCCCCGATCAATTCGTCCATCCGGGGTTCTATGTCCCGTTCGCGATCATGCCGGCGCTGAAGACGATCGGCACCACGCTCGAACTGACCAGCCGTGAGGTCCGCAACATTGCGGTGAAAGGACGCCTGAAGCCCGGAGTGTCGATCGAACAGGCGGCGCAGGACGCGGCGCTCATCGGCGAGAGTCTGCAGCGCGGGTATCCCACGACCAATCGCAACTATGGCCTCACAGCCCAGACCGAGTTCGCTGCCCGTGTCTCCGCCCGGCCCCAGCTCGCCGGGGCAGCCGTGATGCTGATGACGCTGTCGTTGACCGTGCTCGTGGTCGCGTGCGCGAATCTCGCCGGTCTGTTAACGAGCCGCGCCCCCGTACGAGCTCGAGAGATGGCGATGCGACTCGCGATCGGCGCCGGACGCGCACGAATCATTCGGCAGCTCGTTGTCGAAAGCCTGCTCTTAGCCATCGGTGGAGGCGTGTTCGGATTGCTGCTCGCGTCCGCAGTGATCGTCGTTCTGCGAGGCGTGCAGTTGCCGACCGAAGTGCCGCTGAAGCTCACCTACGACCTGAACGATCGCGTCCTGCTCGTCGGATTCATCGTCGCCACGCTCAGTGCCATCGGCTCGAGCCTGATACCGGCATGGAAATCCGCGAGCGCCGATCTGGTCGGCAATCTCAAGCACGTCGGGGTCGCCGATCCACGCCGGACGCGGCTGTGGGGCCGCAATCTCCTGGTGTGCGGACAGGTCGGTCTCTCGATGGTGCTCGTCACGGTGGCAGTGTTCCTGTTCCGCGCCTATCAAAGCGAGTACGGCCGCGGCCCTGGGTTCCGTACGGATCACATCCTGCTGATGTCGTTCGAACCTGACCTGGCCGGCTACGACTCACCGCGAGCCGACCGCTTCTACGACCTGCTCGTCGATCGTGCCAGGTCGATACCTGGCGTCCGATCGGTGTCGCTCACCTCCTCAGTCCCCTTCGACAACATCAGCGTCGAGAACACGCCGATCGTTCCGGACGGGTACGAGCTTCCGGCAGGAACGGACTCTGTGCACGTCCGCTCGGCGCGCGTGGACGAAAACTACTTCGACACGCTCGGCATCGCCGTCGTCGCGGGTCGCGGATTCCGCCGCACCGATACCTCGAAGTCACCCACTGTGGCGGTGGTCAATCAGACCTTTGCCTTGCGTTACTGGCCCGGGCGCACCGCCATCGGCAAGCGCTTCCGTCTGGTCGATGGAAAGACTACCGCGTCGATGGAAGTGGTCGGCATCGCCGCCGACGCGCGCTACCGCACGCTGTCGGAGGGGCCGACCGAGTTCGTCTACTACACGCGCCGCCAGATACCGGCCCCCGACAGCACCATCCTGCTTCACACAGACAGTGATCCCGCGGCATTCGCAGGACCGTTGCGTGCGGTTGTCCGTGCCCTCGACTCGAACATTCCAGTGTTCGGCGTGCAGACGATGCAGAGCTTTTACGACGCGAGCGCGGTGAGCGTGACAAATCTGTTGATCGAGATCGTTGGAGGCATGGGATCGATGGGGCTAGCACTCGCCCTCGTCGGCCTGTACGGGCTGGTGGCGTACACCGTCAATCGACGCACGCGCGAGATCGGCATTCGTATGGCAATCGGCGCGCGCGCCGGTGCCGTGCTGTCGATGGTGATGCGTCAGGGACTGTGGCTCGCTGCCGGAGGCACAGTGCTCGGGGTCGCCGCCAGTGCCGCAGCCAGCGGCGTGCTGCGTGCAGCGTTCCCCTTCCCCGATGTGCCTCGCGTCGACGTGACGACGTATGTGCTCGTCGTCCCGACCCTGTTCGCGGTGACGCTGCTCGCGGCGTATATCCCGGCGCGACGTGCGGCACAGATCGACCCGCTTCGTGCGCTGAGACAGGATTGAAGCGCATTTGGGATTGGTGAATCGCGATTCTGATTGGTTGGTGATTGTTGATTGAGGACTGTTGATTGCTGGTCGCGGCGTCGCTGCGCCAGCTTCCAATCCACAATCGCCAATCACCAATCAACAACGAATCAACAATCCGAGATCGGACAATCAACAATGATGAAAGATCTCCAACACGGCCTCCGGGTGCTGATGAAGAACCCGGGCTTCACGATCATCGCGGTCGTCTCGATCGCCATCGGCGTGGGCGCCAACGCCGCAATGTTCAGCGTCGCCGACGGGCTGGTCTTCCGTCCATTGCCCGTGCCACGAGCGAGCCAGGTGGTCTCGATTCTCGGTCAGGCGCGCGACACTGGCTTTGGCAATCGCAACCTGTCGTATCCCGACTACGTTGACCTGCGCGACAAGTCCACGACCTTCGACAGTCTCGTCGCCTACGCGTTCGTGATCACGAGCTTCACGAACCGGGCGAACGAGCCGGCGCAGCGGAAGGTTGGCACAGCGGTGAGCGGCAACTTCTTCGACGCTCTGGAAGTGCATCCTCTACTCGGTCGCGCCTTCCGTCTCGATGAAGACGCGGTCGCAGGCCGCAACCCGGTCGTCGTCCTCGACCACGATGAGTGGCGGCAGCAGTTTGCGGCCGACCCATCAATCATCGATAAGCGCATCACGCTCGGCGGTCTGGAATTTACCGTAGTCGGCGTTGCACCCGAAGGGTTCACGGGTATCGACCACGATGTGAAGCCGGCGTTCTACATCCCGATCGCTATGTATCCGCTCGTACAGACCGGCGGGAAGCCGGATCTGTTGACACGGCGCGACGAGCGCAACTTCGCCGTCAAGGGGCGTCTGGCCAGCGGTGCCACGATGAGCCAGGCTCGCCAGGAAATGCAGCAACTGGCGTCGAACCTCGCCGCGACGTATCCAGACACGAACCGCAACCGCGAATTGATGGTGAAGACAGAGTTCGATGCGTACCGCGAACGACCAGGCGGTGGCGACACCAATCTGGTCGTGATGTTGATGACGCTGGCGCTGCTTGTCCTGGCGATCGCGTGCGCCAACGTCGCCGGACTGCTGGCCAGCCGCGCTCCCGTTCGCGCACGTGAGCTGGCGCTACGCCTCGCGGTCGGCGCGGGTCGCTTCCGCCTCTTGCGTCAGCTGGTGACCGAGAGCTTACTGCTCGCAACTGCTGGTGGGCTATTCGGGCTGCTGCTTGGCTACGCGGTGATCAATGCCTTCCGCACAATCGAGTATCCAACCGACATCCCGTTGAAACTGACGTTCGACCTCGACGGACGCGCCCTCATCGTCGGCATTATCGTCGCGGCTGGCAGCGCCGTGCTCTCGAGTCTGCTCCCAGCCTGGCGCGCCACACGCACCGACGTCGTCCGATCGCTCAAGGACGACGGCTCGGAACCTGTCAAGGGCTCACGGCTGTGGGGTCGCAGCCTGTTGGTCTGCGGTCAGGTTGCCCTGTCGCTGATGCTGGTCACCGTCACGATCTTCATGTATCGCGCGTTCAATTCACGTCTGACGCAAGGCCCCGGTTTCCGCACCGAGGGTCTCATTTTCGCGAGCTTCGATCCCGATCTCGCACGCTACAACACGGCACGCGCGGAGACGTTCTTCCGCGACCTCAAAGACCGCGCCGCACGCCTGCCTGGCGTCACTTCAGTCGCGCTTGCCTCGACGGTGCCGATGCGGACCGACAACCTGCAGGTCGCGCAGATCGCACCTGAAGGCTTCACCTTCGCGCCTGGCATCGAGAGCGCTGTGTGTCCGTCGGTCATCGCCGACGAAGGTTATTTCGAGACGACCGGCATTCGTATCGTCGAGGGCCGCGGATTCCGGGCGACCGACGATCGTGAGGCACCGCAGGTCGCTATCGTGAATCAGCGGTTCGCCGCTCGCTACTGGCCGGGTCAAAGTCCGATCGGCAAGCGCGTGAACATCCGCGACGTCGCGAAACCGCGCACGGTGGAAATCGTCGGCATGGCTGCCGACTCGCGCTACTTCTTCATCGTCGAGCCACAGCTGGAGTTCATGTACTTTCCGCACACGCAGAGCCCGGTGTCACGACGTTCGCTCGTGCTCGCCTCTTCGGGCCCGGCCATCGCCCTTGCCGAGCCGTTGCGAGCGCTCGTGCGGTCGATGGATCCGCAGATGCCCGTGCTCGGCCTGCGAACGATGGAGGACTATTACGCGTCGCGTGTGATTCACATCAGCCGATTGATCGTCGGCACCGTTGGCGGACTTGGAGCCATCGGGTTGTTGCTGGCCGTCGTCGGCCTGTATGGACTTGTCGCCTACTCCGTCACACGTCGCACGCGCGAGATCGGCATCCGGATCGCGGTTGGTGCCGCTCCGGCGTCGGTCCTGCGAATGGTACTCAGACGCGGCATGATCCTCGCCGGCGTCGGTATCGTGCTCGGCACCGCGGGTAGCATCGCGACCAGCGGCTTACTGAGCGGGGTCTTCCAAAACCAGATAGGCGGCCACAGCGTCTGGAGCTACGTACTTGCCGTGCCGGCGCTCGTCGCCATCACGTTGATTGCCGCGTACATTCCTGCGCGGAGAGCCGCGCGAACCGACCCGCTGCGGGCACTGCGGCAGGACTAGGCGATTTGTGATTGGGTGATTGTTGATTATTGATTGGTTGACGATTGCAGATTCTCGATTGTTGATTGGCGGGCGGCCCATTTCAGCTGGTTCGGCTTTCAATCAGCAATCCCCAATCACCAATCAACAACGAATTGCCAATCAAAGATCGGACATTCAACAATGATCTCGAGTCTCCGATTGGCACTGCGGTCTCTCTGGCGCAACCCGGCTCCAACAAGCGTGATCGTGTTCACGCTAGCCGTGGCGATCGGAGTGAGCACGATCA
>DATCXH010000097.1:0-8461 GCA_036565925.1 Vicinamibacterales bacterium | reverse complement strand
CGAGCACGCCCGGCGCTGCGGCCATGCGGGCGCGCGGAGCGAGCGCTGACGTGCGTCTTGACTCGAGGGGCCCTTTCATAGATGCGATTGATTTGTCTTTGCGCGCTCCGCTACCTCCGCGACCTCAACCGCTATCGCGTTGACAGCGGCTCGCCGGCCGGCGCCTGGAATGGCGCGCTTCGCGTCGTTCCGCCGGTGCGCAATCCGATCACAAACGCAGCGAGTGCGATCGCGCCGGCAGCGAACACGGTATCCCCGATCACCCGCAGCCATCGGAAGGTCTCGATCACACCCGTCTGCAGAAACTCTGGACTCCGCGCGTACCAGTAGCCGTGCTCCACTGACGCCCACGTCTGCATCAACCCGACCGGCAGGAGACTGATCGTCACCATGGCCATCAAACCGATGTTGGTGGCCCAGAAACCAAACTTGACGAGGCTCTCCTTCCACTCGGCCGCGGGATCGAGTGCGCGCAGCGAGAAGAGCATCAGACCGATCCCCAGCATGCCGTAGACACCGAACAGCGCTGCATGCCCGTGCACCGGCGTCGTGTTGAGCCCCTGCATGTAGTAGAGGGCGATCGGCGGGTTGATCATGAAGCCGAACAGCCCGGCACCCACCAGATTCCAGAACGCCACCGACACGAAGAAGTAGATCGGCCATCGGTACTTCTGCACCCACGGCTGACGCTTGGACAGCTTCAGGTTCTCCCAGGCCTCGAAGCCGACGAACAGCAGCGGCACGACCTCGAGCGCGCTGAATACCGAGCCGAGTGCAAGCACGAACGTCGGTGTCCCTGAGAAATAGAGGTGGTGCAGCGTGCCGATGATGCCGCCCGACAGGAAAATCGTTGCCGCCAGCAGGCTCGCTTCGCCGGCCGTGCGCAATGCGACGAGCTTCAGACGCGCGAACAGAAACGCAATAACGACGGTGGCAAAGACCTCGAAGAAACCCTCGACCCACAGATGCACCACCCACCAGCGCCAGTACTCCGCGACCGCCAGATTCGTACGGCGACCATAGCCGAGGGCCGCCATGTAGAAGACGGCAATTGCGACAGACGAGATCAAGAACAACGTCAACAGCGGACGATGCTCACCGTCGGCTCGTAGCGCAGGGCGCAACGCTCTGACCATCAACGCGAGCCACAGGAACAACCCGATCAGCAGGGCGATCTGCCACAGCCGTCCGAGGTCGATGTATTCGTAGCCGCTGTGACCGAGGTAGAACCACAACGTGTCCACACCGAGCATGCGCTTGACGCTGAGCCACTGCCCCGCCATCGATCCGACGACGACCACCAGCAGCGCCGCGAACAGGACGTTGACTCCCAATCGCTGCCACTTCGGCTCGACGCCGCTCACTGCTGGCCCGATGTAGAGACCCGCGGCGAGCCACGCCGTCGCAATCCAGAAGATGCCGAGCTGCACATGCCACGTGCGCGCGATCGAGTACGGCAGGAACTCGGCGAGCGGGAACCCATAGAACCCGTTGCCCTCGACCCCGTAATGTGCGGCCACGACGCCGAGGACGATCTGCACCAGGATGAGCGCCGCGACGATCCAGAAGTACTTGATGACGGCACGCTGTGATGGCGTCGGCACCGATCCTAGCAGCGGATCGTTTGCAGGCGGAGACGGCAGCGGCCCATGCTCGCGTGTCGATGCGTGGTATGACGCCATCGCACCGATGCCCGCGAGCAGGAGGATGATGCTGACGCCCGTCCACACGATGGTGTCACCTGTCGGACGATTGCCGACCAGCGGCTCATACGGCCAGTTGCTCGTGTAGGTGACGGTGTCGCCCGGACGATTCGTGGACGCGGCCCACGATGTCCAGAAGAAGAACGCCGCGAGCTGCTTCAGGTGAGTCGGATCCGTGAGCGCGCCTGCGGGTATCGCGAACTCCTCCCGGCCATTGCTGAACACATCGGTGTAGTAAGCGAGATTGGCGGCAAACGCCTGAGCGCGGACCGGGTCCACGGTGACCGTTTCGGTACTGGCATCGTAGGTGTTGCGCCGAAGCAACTGTTCCAGCCGACTCTCGAGCTCGGCCTGCCGTTCCGGCGAGAGCGAAGCGAATGACGCCGGAGCCGCCCACGCGTTCAGAATGAACTGCGCTTCACGGTGCAGCCAGTCAGCGGTCCAATCAGGGGCGACGTAACTCCCGTGCCCCCACACCGACCCCACCTCCATGCCCCCGATCGATTGCCAGACGTTCTGACCTGCGTGGATCGTTCCCGGTCCGACGACTTCGGCGCCATCGGATGCGACGACGCGTTCGGGAACAGGCGGCGCTTGTTGATAAATGCGGATGCCTGTCCAGCCGAGGACGGCAAACGAGGTGATGATGACAGCGGCAAAGCCAATCCAGAGTTTGCGGAAACTCATTGGAAGTGCTCCTGGTGACGACCCACAGCGTGCAGGTCTAGTTCATTGGAACGCCGATGGGCGTCCGCTGCCAACGAGTAAGAATTCCCGGACCGCCAGAAAAATCCGCAGTCGATTAGGTCGTTTTGACTTGAGCGCCGGTGATGGCAGAGAGCGCGGATTCGAGGTCAGGGACGCGTGACTCGGTGGGATTCTCGACGCCGACCAAAATCTTTCCGTCCGAGACGGCAGGATCGTAGACGCCGCCTCGCCGTCCCAGACCGGCGGTGACGACGAGCGTGATCACGGTCGCGAGGATCGCGCCGAGCATGGTCAGCTCGAAGATGATGATCAGGTTCGGCCACCACGCGAAAATCGGCAGTCCGCCGACGTTGATGGGCCACGACATCTCGGTCAGCCACGCCAGGCCAAACGCGCTCGCCATTCCGATCAGCCCACCGAGGCAGGCGATCCACCAGATCCGCGTCTTGTTGTCCATGTGGCCGAACTCGAACTCCTCCATCGGCTGCGCGGAGATCACGACAATCTCGCGGTCGGTCAGGCCCACCGCGCGCAGACGGTTGACCGCCTGCTGCGCCGACTGGCCGTCGCCGTAGAGTCCGTAGATCGCTCTCATCTCACTGCCTTGGCCGGTCCATCAGCACGGAACTCACCGCGCCATGTGGCGGCGTCGGGCCGATGCGCTCGGACGGACCTGTCTTCAATTCCCAGATCGAAATGATTGGGACGAACTTGGCGAACAGTACGTAGAGCAGCGTCATCGCGGCAAACGTCGCGATCGCGATGATGATCTCGACTGGCTGTGGTCGATACGTCGCGAAGCTGTACGGCAGATATTTATGTCCGAGTGCCGGGACGATGATCAGGAATCGCTCCAGCCACATGCCGACGATCACGCCCAGCGAGGCGATGACGCAACCGGTAATCGTCCGGAAATACTTGATGCCCATCAGCACGACCGGCAACACGAAGTTGCCAATCACCATCGTCCAGTAGAGCGGCGCGAAGGACTCGCGCTGCGTCCGCCAGAACACCGCCATCTCGCTTGGCTCGTTGCCGTAGTAGGTGACCAGCCGCTCGTTGAAAACGAAGTAGCCCCACAGCAGCGCCATCACCAGCAGCAGCTTGCCGAGGTTTTGAAAGTGGATCGGTAGTAAGTATTCCTGCAGGTGCAGGAAGCGGCGCAACAGCGCCATCGCGATGAGCAGCCCGGCAATGCCGCTGAAGATTGCTCCAGCCACAAAGTACGGACCGAAGATCGTCGTCTGCCACATCGGCACCGGCGCCATCGAGAAGTCGAAGGAGACGATGGTGTGGACCGAGACCGCGACGGGAACAATGGCGACGGCCATGATCGACATCGCCGCCTCGAGGCGGTGCCACTGCTTCGGCGTACCGCGCCAGCCGAGCGCGAGGACGCCGTAGATCGTCTTGCGCAGTCCCGTCGCCTTGTCGCGAACGACGGCGAAATCGGGAATCATCGGCAGGAAAAGAAACAGCAGGCTGCCGGTCAGATAGGTGTTAATCGCGAAGAAGTCCCAGACGAGCGGCGAGCGGAAGTTGGGCCAGATCAAACGCTCGCTCGGATATGGGAAGAGCCAGAACGCGAGCCATGGCCGGCCGAGGTGGATGATTGGAAACATCGCGCCGATCATCAACGCGAAGACGGTGATGACCTCGGCACAGCGCGTGACCGGCCGGCGCCAGCCGGCGTCGACCAGACGCAGGATCGCCGAGATCAGCGTGCCCGCGTGACTGATGCCGATCCAGAACACGAAGTTGGTGACGTAGAAACCCCAGTAGATCGGCCATGTGATACCGGTAACGCCGAAGCCGAAGTAGGCCTGCGAGAGCCACGCCACGAGGGCGATGAGGACGATCGAGCCGAACACCCCGACGAGGAGGTAGAACCGCCACGAGGTCTGGAACAGCGGCCGCAGCAGATCGGCGTTGATGCGTTGATGAGTCATGCCAGTAGCTGTGTCTTAATGTCCACGACTCAGATACGTAACCTTCGGCTTCGTGCCGACGTCCTCGAGCAACTTGCTGCCGCGGGATGAGCGCGACAGCCGCGACACTTCACTCTCGGGATCCTCGAGGTCGCCGAACACCAGCGCGCGCGACGGACAAGCCTGCGCGCATGCGGTGTTGATGTCACCGTCCTTCAGCTCGCGATCTTCAGCTCTGGCCGCGATCGTCGTCGCCTTGATGCGCTGCACGCAGAACGTGCACTTCTCCATCACGCCGACCTCGCGAAGCGAGACGTCGGGGTTGAGCTGCAGGTGCAACGGCTTCTCCCACGAAGGATTGAAGAAGTCGAAGAAGCGGACGTTATACGGGCAGGCGTTCGCGCAGTAACGCGTGCCGATGCAGCGATTGTAGACCTGCGCGTTGAGACCGTCCTCGGTGTGATGGCTGGCGTAGGTGGGGCACACCGGCTCGCACGGCGCGTTGTCGCACTGCTGGCACATCACCGGTCGGAACTTGAGGCGCACATCGGGGAACTCGCCTTCCCAATAGCGCTCGACACGGATCCAGTGCTTGGCGCGTCCGACCGCGGCCTGATCGGCGCCGACCGTCGAGATGTTGTTCTCGGCGTGGCAGGCGGTCACGCACGCACCACAACCGGTGCATTTGTCGAGGTCCGCCGCCATCCCCCATTTGGGCATCCCTTATCTCCCGTGTTCCATCTCTTCGCGTGAACCGCCCGCGAACAAGACCAATCGTCCATCGGGCCCACTGACGCGCAAGATGTTCACGCGGGTGGCGGCCCAGGCGATCGAGCCGACGCGATCCACGGTCATCGTTGAGAGCACGTCTATCGGACTGACCCCTCGCCCGCTGGCGTATCGCGTGAACGATCGATGGCCCTGTCCCGTCGGAATCGCCACGATGTCGGGCGCAATGCCGGGTGTGAGCACCGCCGCCAGGCGCACCGAGCCCTGCGTCGATACGACATCGACAACATCACCATCGCCGATACCAAGGTTCGCCGCTGTCGCCGGATTGATCTCGACCCAACTGCTCCACATCGCTGACGTCATCGGATCCGGCAGCTCCTGCAGCCACGGCAGGTGCGCGAGCGAACCGTCGAGAAACGCCGATGAGACATACGGCAGCAGATGGATCGGATACTTCGTCTCGTCGCCGTCGAACTTCGGCTCGTCCCAGGCCAGTGCACTCGGGGACTGAGCGATCGGCGTCTCCGGCGCCGCAATCGCCGTCGTTGGCATCCCCCACCATCCGCCCTTCTCTTGCGCCTCGGTCCACGCGTCGGCATCTGGCGACGAGCCCGGAAATTTCATCATCGTCGCGGTCAGCATCTCCTCGAAGGTCTGCCACGGGAGATCGAGCGGCTTCATGAGCTGACGAGAGACGTCGAGCAGGACGTCGGGTGTGGCTCGTGTATCGTGCAGCGGCTTCATCACCGGCGGCGCAACACCAAGAACAGCCACCAACGATCCCGATTCGGGCGCGGCTTCCACGAATGATTCGAGGAACGAGTGATCGGGCAGGATCAAGTCTGCCAGGATGCTCGTCTCGTCGAGGAAGCTGCTGAAGCTGACGATGTACGGAAGCCTGGCGAGTGTTTCGCGCAGCTTCCATACGGGCAGAGCGCTATACACCGGATTGGCGCCGTCTATCAGCAGCACCTGCGCCTCGCCGACGTAGGATCCGGCGCCCTCGGGTGTGATCCGGAATCCTGCTGCTCGCGGCTTCGCGATATTGAGCTGCGGCGTGAAGACCATGCCGCCCGCTTCGCCGACGTTGCCAACCAGCGCGTTGAGGGCATTAACGGCGAGGGCACTGAACAGCCCATTCGTGTGGGCCAGCGGTGCGCCGCCGATGACCGCGACCGCGGGACGACGGTCCGTGAACTCGCGGGCCAGACGCTCGATGCGTCGCGCCGAGACGCCGGTGATCTTCTCGACCTGCTCGGGCGGGTAGTCGGCAAGACCGCCGGACCAGCCCTCGATCAGCGCTCCGGCTCTGCCCGCACCACTTGCCAGTCTCAGCTTCTCCGCGATGATCACGTGCGCGAGACCGAGCGCGAGCGCGCCTTCGGTGCCCGGACGGGTGGGCACCCATTCGTCCGCGTTCGCGCCGGTCTGCGACATGCGCGACTCGACCTGGACGAATGAGCCGCGAATGCCGCTGCGTCCCTGACGCATGTGGCCGTACGCCTGCGCGTTCGAGACCGGCGAATTCCACGTCCCGAGGAAGTCGGCGCCGAACGCGATGACGTGGCGCGCATTCGCGAGGTCGTAGGTCGGCAACTGATCGCGGCCGAAGCTCAGCGCGTTCGCGCGACGGAGCACGTCATCACCAAAGAGCTCGAAGTTCACGGCACCCGGCGCGCCGAAGCGCGACAGGAACATGTCGAGCAACGCCGCGCGATGACCGCGGCTGCTCGTGAGACAGGCCAGCGCCTTCTGCGTGCCGGCATCGGTCAATCCGTCGAGCCGAGTGACCAGCTCCTTGATCGCGTCATCCCACGAGATAGCGGCGTATTGGCCGCTGCCCCGATCGCCGCTGCGCTTGAGCGGCTGCGTGATGCGATCGGGATGGTAGGTGATCTGAATCGACGCCTGCCCGCGCGCGCACAACGCACCGCGGTTGACGGGATACATTGGACTGCCTTCGAGCTTCTTGGCCGCGAGAATCTGGACGATGCCCGCCTGCCCGCCGCGCACGACATCGGCTTCGGCATCCATCACGCGGACGGTCAGGCCACACCCTGACGCGCACGATTGGCACACGCTCGGCTTCCAGACCGCCTGACCGGGAACGATGTCCTCGTCAGGCACGAAGCGGATCAGCGCGTTCTCGGGACTGCCACAGCTCGCGAGCGCCGCGCTTGTACCCGATATCGCCGTCAGCTTGATGAAGGAGCGCCGGTCCATCTAGATGCGCCTCAGAAATGACATGTGAGGCAATCCGTCGGCGCCTTCTTTTCGCGATGACACGTGACGCAGACACCCATGTTCAGATCGACGTTTCGTTGCGCGACGGTCTGTTGTCCGATGTTGCCGTGACAGGTCGAGCATTCGACTTTCGCGCGGATGTGCGGCGCATGATTGAACTTGACGTGCGCCTGCGGCGCGTAATTAAACACGCGCTGCCAGGCGAGATCGATGCCTTTTTCCCGCATCGCCGTAATCTGCTTGATACGCGGCCGATCGGTGGCAATCGCGTTGTGGCAGATCATGCACGTCCTCACACTCGGCAGACCTGCAACCGGCCCCGACGTCACCGCCTCGTGACAATACTCGGTGCAGGCGATCTGTTTGCCGACGTGGATGTTGTGCGGGAACTCGATCGGCTGAACCGGGTTCGGCCGACGGTCCATGAAGTCATTCAACGCCGCGCCGAACGACGGCCGCGCGGTCGTGAAGACACCTGTGCCCTGGCCCGGCAGCACCGGTGCGGTGGACGCACTCGGCACGTTGCGCTCGTAGAGCCGACATCCCAGACCTCCGGCGAACGCGATGACGGAGACGAGGATGATTCGAGTGAAGAAGGAACAGCGTCCCACTGTCCTCTCAGTCTATTTCTTCGCGGCGGCGCTCGCGGGAGCTTGTGGACCGATGCTGCGGATATAGTGCACGACCTGCCAGATCTGTGTCGTTGACAACGTGCCCTTCATGCCCTTCATCTCGGACATCGGCGCCGGCGCGCCGTTGAGGATCAGCGTGTAGATCTCGCCGTCGCTGGCCCCGTGATCCCACTTTGCATCGGTCAAGTCCGCCGGCTTCGGATTCTTCGGCGCGAGCGGGCCATCGCCCTTCCCCCGAAGCCCGTGGCAATGCCGGCAGTTCTTGGCATACACGGCCTGGCCCGCCTTGACCGACGCGGCACTAGCCGGCACCGGGTTCTTCAACGCGGCCAGCTTGGGATCGCCGCCGCGTTTTTGCGCGGCAACCGCGACGGACAGACACAACACGGCACAACCAACGATCAGCAGCGTCCAGACACTACGTGTGGTCACGATATCTCCGCTATCCAACTAGAAATTCGAACGTATTGGCGGGGATCATCATAATCAATCGCGCCAGCGCCGCTACCGACAG
>DATCXH010000907.1:0-7732 GCA_036565925.1 Vicinamibacterales bacterium | reverse complement strand
CGGCCGACATCCTCGAGCTCGGCTTCGACGGGAATCCGATCGACAAGAGCGGCCGCGCCTCGTATCTCGAGCGCTTCATCCACAGCGAGATCTACAAAGCCCGCCGCGACGTCAACGCCATCGTCCACTGCCATACGCCGTCGCTGATTCCCTTTGCCGACTCGGATGTGCCGCTACGCGCGATGTATCACATGGCCGCGTTCATCGCCGACGGCGTGCCCGTATTCGACATCAGGCAGGCGGCCGGCATCACGGATCTACTCGTTCGCGACGCGAAGTTGGGAAAGGCACTGGTGACGTCACTCGGGAACAAGTCCGCAGCGTTAATGCGCCATCACGGCGCCGTGGTCGTCGCGACATCGATCCCGAATGTCGTCGGCCGCAGCGTGTATCTGGATCTCAATGCCCGTGTGCAGATTCAGACCATGAGCCTCGGCGGCAAGTTCACATCGGTCGATCCCGCAGAAGCCAAACTGCGCATGACCGACCCGAACGAGTACGCGCGTGCATGGGAATTGTGGAAGCGGAAGGTTTCACGCTGAATTTCCCTGTTCTTTTCTCCGCGCTCGTCGTTTACTAATTAAACGCCCCCACAACTGACCCGGAGTAAACAGTCGATGCGTGTGTGTTCTGACATGTGTGTGTGGCGACGTGTGCGCGTGCGCGCCATCGCCATTGCGGCCAGCATGTGGATCTGCGGAGCCGTCAATGCGTTTGCGCAGCCAGTGGCCGTCTTCTCACTGGATCCTGTGAATGTCGGCGATTGCCGGGTTGTCGTGAAAATCGCCAATCCCAAAGGCGGCGATCAGGTCGGCGTCATCGTTGACCAGACGTTGATGCGCGAGCAGACCGTGGTGGCAGGAGGCGGCCCGCTGACGTTCTCGCTGAGCGAGCCGCTGCGCGCTGGCGCGGTCGTTCGCGTGCGGGTCAACGGCAGCGAGTCGGTCAATGCCGGTTCGGTCGCGGGACTGAGAGTCACGGTCGCCGATAGGCCGGGCGCGAGAGCGTCAGATGCCTGCGAGGAAGAAGCCGAGATCGATGAGTCGCCGTTCTCGGCCTCGGTCTTCTTCGGTGGCGTTGTCGACACGTTCGCGCCCGACAAAGTCGGCAACTACCAGAACCCCAGCGCGGGCAACCGAAAGACCCAGGAGATCTTCGGCGTCGATTTCGACTATCGCGCGCTCGGCCGGTCGGACAGTCGCCTGCAGTTCTGGATCAACGGCGAAACGTCGCACGGCGTGCGAACGGCCGATATCGACTGCAATCCGCCCGATCCAAAAGACATTCCGCCGGTGTGTGGCAAGGACCTGAAGCCCACTGACTTTCCCGATCGCGCGCGCTACATCCTCGAGCACGCGACCAGCCTCGAGGCTTACGTCAGTCCTCGTCTCGAGTTCCACACCCTGCAGGGAGGAACGGACTCGTCCTCGAATCTGTATGTGACCTCGCGAATCGGATTCCTGTCGTTGGAAGACGCGCCAAGCGTCTTCACCTCGATTCACTTCGGGCTGGGTCTCTTGGCGAACGAAGGCAACTACGCCGGCAGCTACATCGAGGCGGGGTGGGGCAAAAACGAGTTGTTCAGCAAAAGATGGAATCGGCTCAAGGTCGACGGTCTGCTCAGTTTCAGCCTGGAACGTATTCCCGGCATCGGCAACCTGGGACGGTTCTTCGTGCAGATGGTCATCGACAACGATTTGAAGGACGAAGGGCCGGATAGCGTTCGAACGTACTTCGGCTTCGATGTCGATCTGAAGAGTGCAATCGGTGGGCTATGAGGCGTTCCAGTGGTTGGTGGGTGGTGGGTGGTAGTTGGTGGTTGAGGACGACGCCCGTCCCTGCATGCGCCGTCGCCGTCACGTTCGCATTCGCGGCCGGAACGATCGCTACCGCGCAGACGGCGTCGCCTGCGTGCGCGAACTGCGTCGAGGCCCGTTTCTGGGAAATCAATCCAACGTTCTGGAACTCAACGACGCCAAGCGAGACGCCGGAACGCGAGAAGCTCGTGCAGCTCCGGAAGTTCGACGTCGGGATTGCGTTCTCCGGCGGTGGGACGCGATCGGCGTCGGCGACGGTTGGTCAGCTGCGTGGTCTCGAGCAGAACGGATGGCTGGGGCGCGTCCGCTACATGACCGCCGTCTCCGGTGGATCGTGGGCAGCAGTCCCATATACCTACTCGCGGAACATCTCAGCCGCCGAACTGCTCGGCGACAGCAAGCCCCTCGATTCGAAGACGATCGCGACAGTTCCATCCGGATTGATCGCGACGCGCATCGTCAATTCAGGTCTCGGTCACGTCGGCGTCGTTGAAGCCCCGAGCTTCCTGCCTGACACGATCGGCGGTCGCGATCTGGTGCAGACGCGACGGTATCTCAAGCTCGCGCGAACGGCGATTCGCAAACTGCGCAAGCGCGACGTGCCGGAGCCCGATCGCCAGAACAAGACCTACGCCCACATGCTCGGCCAGGTGTTCCTCGACGGCATCGTCGAGGACTGGAGCCGCAAGCAGTACGCCTGGGACGATGCGAGTGCCGTAGAGATGAGCACGTCGGGCAAGCCGCTCGGCGAGTTCATCACGATGGACGCCGCGGACCGTCCGTTCCTGATCGTCGGCGGCACGCTGGTGAAACCGAACGGCGGCGACTATCCGCGGTTGATTCCCGTCGAATACACGCCGCTCTACACCGGCGTGCGGCAGCAGTTCGGTCAGCTTGGCGGCACGTATGTCTCGCCGTGGGCGTACGATCGATTGACGATCGCGCCGAAGTCGAGCACGCACGTGCTCGTTGGTCCGAAGCCGACCGAGCGACCCTTCTCGCTGGCCGATGTGATCGCCAGCAGCGGCGCTGCACCCCAACTGACCCTGATGCTTGGTGACAAGGTGCCAGAGACATTTCGTCCGGCGTTGCAGCAGGCTTCACTCGCGTTCCCGGCGTTCAACAATCTGGCGGTTCGCGCGGGTGCGCCGAACCCGGTGTCTGCGGAACTCGCGCACGGTGATGGCGGCTTCACCGATAACTTCGGCATCATGCCGCTGCTCGCCAGGCAGGTCCGTAACATCATCGTGTTCGTGAACTCGATGAGCGAGTACCGGGACAATGAGCAGCTGCAGTCCTACTTCATGCCGCTGGAGATGCGCGACGGCAACGGCGACAAGACCATGAATCCGGTGTTCGACAAGGAGAAGTATCTGCAGGTGCTGAGCGGATTCGATACGTCGACGAAAGCGCGCGGTGGCGCGATCTTCTGCGAGAAGAACTGGACGGTGAAGAGCAACGAGCTTTACAACATCCGCGGATACAGCGGGCTCAATATCTGCTGGGTCTACAACTATCTCGGCGAATCGTGGCGCGACGGTCTGCCCAACGAGATCAAAGCGTGGCTGAAGCCGTCCGATCCGAAGCATCTCTCGCAGGAGGCCAAGGACCTGCAGCACTTCCCGTACTACAAGACCTTCGGTGAGAACCGAACGAATGTGATCAAGCTGAAGCCGCTGCAGGTGAATCTGCTCGCCGATCTCGCTGCGTGGTCGATCAGCAACAAGCAGGCGGTTGATGCGATTGTCCAGACGTTTGGGGCGGATGTACTACCGCCGCCGAAGACGACGCGGTGAGGTCCGGCGCGCGTGAAGTCCGGCTACACCTGCGCGCGTGACTAGTTTGCTTTGGTGCGGCGATCGAGGATGCCCTTAATCAACGGCACACTGTCGGGCGACGGCGCAGCCTGCGGAATCGATCGGATATACGCGTAGACATCGCGCAGTTGCTGTTCGGAGACGGCAGCAAACGACGGCATACCCTGCGTCGCGGGCTTGCGCACGTAGGCGAGGAAGACGTCTTCGCTGCGCGCCATCGGCACGAGCCGCGGCGAGCCGGTCTGGCCATCGTAGCCGTGACACGCGAAGCAGCGCAGCGTAGTCTCGAACACCGCCTTGCCGCGCTGCGCATTACCCGTTGGCGCGGCGAGCGGGGCAGCAGGTGTCTGCGCCGCGGGCGGCGTAGCAGTTTGCGCCGAAGCGGTGACGGCGATCGCAAGGACGGCGCCGAGGGTGAGCAGCTTCATTGCGATCACCGGGGCTGAGAGACCACATCAATCAGAGCCGGCTCTCCAGCTCTGACCTTCGCGAGCGCACGCTGATACGCGCCCGTGAGATCCTTCGGATGTTCGATCGGCCCTTCGCTGTACATCCCGTACGCCTTGGCCAGCGCCGCGTAGTTCGGATCCGGATCGGCGATGACGTTGCCGATGTGGGCGTTCTCGTTGCCGCGTCCACGCACACCGCACATCCGCTGAATGATCATCACCTCGGCGTGATACGCACGATTGTTGTGGACGATGAAGAGCAGCGGGATCTTGTGATGCGCGGCGGTCCACAGCACGCCGGGGCTGAAGTTGAGGTCACCGTCGCCGACGATCGCCACTGACAGACGACCGTTCTTCTTGTGCGCGAGCGCGCCGCCGACCGACGCAGGCGTGTCGTAGCCGATGCCGAAGCCCCCGCAATCGCCGTTGTAGCGATACGGCTTGTCGTGATTGAGCAGGCGTCGCTGCCAGTCGCCCGTGAACTGATGACCGGAGACGATTGCCCAGTCGTCCTTGGAAATCTGATCGCCGAGCTCGGCGATCATGCGCGGCACGCTGATCGGGCTGGCGTCCCATCCATGCCTCGCGTCGCGGATGCCATCGAGCTGACCGGCCTTGTGCGCGGCAGCGACACGCTGGCCGCGCGCCTCGATCGCGCTCTTGCGCGCCGGTGTGATCTGACGACGCACTTCCTCGATGAGCGACGGTAGCGTCGCTTCCGCGTCAGCGGCAATCGCGAGATCGACGTCGGCGTAGCGGCCGTAGTCGTGGATGTTGCTGCCCTGGAACAGATGCTCGGCCGAGATGCTGATCGTCTTGCGATTCGACGCCCGCGCCGCGCGCGCCTGCGCCGACATGTCGGTGACCTCGAGACCGAGCGTGACGTCGGGTGTGTAGCCGCGGCCGCCCGTCCCATAGAGCGGATGCCACGACGGGAATTTCTGCCACGATGAATATCCCATCGTGTCCACTGGCGACTGCAACGTCTCGGCGAGCTCGATCAACAGGTCCCACGCCTTCGGTGTGCGACCAAGCTTGGCGATCTGGATCAGCGGGTTCTCGGACGCCACGAGCATCCGCGCGGCTTCGCGTACCGCGGCAGCCTCGCCTTGCGGCGGCGCTGGCACGACGAGCTCGGGAATGCGCGGCTCGTTGGTGACGATCGATTCCTGCAATTCGGCGGCAACCGTCAAGACGACCGGACCCATCGGCGGTGTCATCGCAATCTTGTACGCGCGCATCGTCGCTTCTGCGAACCGTTCGAGGTTCGTCGCTTCGTCGTCAAACTTGACGAAGCTGCGCACGAGCAAGCCCATGTCCTGCGCGCTGTGCGGACGATTGATCACGCCTGACGGATTGCGATGGTGGCCCACGATGAGCACGACGGGGACTCGATCGGCCCACGCCTGGAACAGCGCCATCGACGAGTGGAGCAGTCCGACCGTGCCGTGTACCGCGACGAGCATCGGCTTGCCGGCGGCCTTGGCGTAGCCGTGCGCCATCGCCACCGCCGCTTCCTCGTGCAGGCACGTGATCAGCTCCGGCGCGGTGTTCTTGCCGTAATTGATCAGCGATTCGTGGAGACCCTGGAACGTCGAGCCCGGGTTGATGGCGGCGTACTCGAAGCCGATCTTCTTGAGCACGTCCACCATGAAGTCGGACGCAGGCCGGCCTTGCGTGGTGACGCGCGGTGGCGTGGTGACGGTGCTCTGCGCCTGCGCGTAGGCGAGGTCGTGCGCGTCGGCGATGGTCGGCAGCGTGACCGGTGACGGCGCGGGAACGACGGCGGCGTCGGCCGTCGTCTCGGTGGTGACGACCAGGCCTGCGGCGCCGAGCGCCGCACCTTTGAAGAAGTCACGCCGATCGATGGAATCAGCCACGGAGCCCTCCTGAATGAGGGCTACATCATACCGTTCGCCGGTTCCCGCCGAAGCCTCAGCCTAGCGGCCTGAACGCCGTAGCCAAGGCGAAGGCGGAAGCTAGTTCCGGAAAGTCAACGTGTAGTCAGGTCCGGTCATCACAAGCTGATTGCCTGAGGCTCTCGCGGTACGTGCACCCTGTAGCGCCGCGCTGAAGATCTGGTCCAGCCCCGGCATCGGACATGCGATCAACGTGCACGCGAGGTTCCCGATCGAGATCGAGGTCCCGTCGAGGGTGTAGCGGCCGCTGCATGAATTGCAATCAGCCCGAGCGGTCAGATTGCTGTTGTCTTCGAATCGCACCGTGAACTGGTCGGGGTTGGGTATTGTGATCGTGGCAGTGCCCACGCGTGCGACGGTTTCAAGCTTCCACGTGACGTTGACGATCGTCGGACCGGTGGGGCTCTCGTCGCAGCCAACGGCACCAAATGCGAGTATCAGGACCAACAGGGGTACTGCTTTCATACACCACCTCCCGCCTTCGCCTCTGGCTTCGGCGAGGCAAGCGTTCTGATTAGTCTTGGTGCGATCCGGGAAGCAATCCGCGCGCCACCCGGCGGCTTGCCTGAGCGAAGTCGACGGGAACCGTGCTACCATCCGGCGACTTTCCCGAGGAACACCCATGACTCGCCTCGCGTCTCCTCGACTCATACTCGCCATCGGACTCATTGCTGCCTTGAGCATCGCCGTCGCCGCGCAGCAGCGATCGACTGCGACGTCGATGACAACGGCGGCGACCAACTTCCTGGCGTCGCTCAATCCGGAGCAGCGTCAGCAGGCGACCTTCGCCTTTGATTCCGCCGAACGCCTTCGCTGGCACTTCGTGCCGCAGTTCGAGCGCAACGGTCTGCAGATCAAGGCGATGACCGAACCGCAGCGCAAACTCGCGCACGAACTCCTCAAGACCGGTTTGAGCGCGCGCGGTTACGACACCTACACGAAGATCATGCAGTTGGAGAACATCCTTCGCGATGTCGAGAAGGGCAGCGGTCCGACGCGCGATCCCGAGGGCTATCGCTTCTCAGTGTTCGGAACGCCGGCGGTCAAGGGCGCTTGGGGCTGGCGAGTGGAGTTCCACCATATCTCGCTGCACTTCTCGGTCGTCAATGGCACTGCGATCTCCAGCACACCGTCGTTCGCCGGTGCGAACCCGGCGGAAGTGAAGGACGGACCGCAGAAGGGACAGCGGACACTCGGCGCGCTCGAAGACACCGCGCGTGCGCTCGTGACGTCGCTCGACGCAGGTCAGCGTAAGACCGCGGTTTTCAACGACGTCGCGCTCAACGACATCGTCACGGGGAATGCGCTCGACATCAAGCCACTCTCGCCGCAGGGCCTGATGGTGTCCGCCATGAATCCGTCGCAGCGCGATCAGTTGATGAAGGTTCTCGATGCCTATGCCGGCTTGATGACAGCCGATATCGCCGCCGATCGCATGGCCAAGGTGAAGGCGGCCGGTATCGAGAAGATCGGGTTTGCATGGGCAGGATCGATCGAGCGCGGGCAGAAGCATTACTACCGGGTGCAGGGCCCGACGTTCCTGATCGAATTCGACAATAGCCAGAACGACGGTAATCACGTGCACTCGATCTGGCGGGACTTCAACGGCGATTTCGGACGCGACCTGTTGCGGGAACATCTGAAGACGGCAACGAATTAGGCCTATGAGACTGTTGATCCCGATCGTGCTCGCTGTCGCAGTTACCACCGCCGTGAGCGGCGAGGACAGC
>DATCXH010000857.1:0-10692 GCA_036565925.1 Vicinamibacterales bacterium | reverse complement strand
CCACGACCTGCTTACCGTCATAATCGTCCACAGGGGCCTCCATCGTCGTGGTGGACGTTGGGTTGACACCCCCAAGGGAACATCGCAACTTGGGTGACTGTCACGAGGAGCGGAGGCCCCGCTCCTTCATCGCATCAGGGACCAACCGCCCGATGTAGAGCAGCGGCGGAGTCCTGTGGTACCTGCGGCAATCGTCCGTAGTAGTCCAGCGAGGTCCCCACGTATTCTGCGCGGTCGTCACTCACTTTGTCACTCACGTCGGCCGAGTCGGAGCCGCAAGCAGCAGAGGGCCCGCGCTCGGTGTGTGCTCGCGGGCCCGTTCGTGCGATCGCGCCTACTCCTCGCTTTCGCACCCGCCGACGTCGCTGTGGGAGTACGAACCTGTCGCGTGGTCCGCCGATCTCGCCTCGACTCCTCATCGCCTTGACGGTCTCGCCTGGGGGTCTCAGTCGGCGAGGAGGCTCCACGTTGGAGCGTCAGACTGCCCGATCGTTTCGCCAGTCCGTTCGCGTCCGGCGCTGGCCCGGTCACACTTCTGAGGTGCCCGTAGGGGCTCGCTAACTCGTCGCATGCGCCGCTAGCCTTTCGCTATGGCCCCTCAGCGCCCTCGATCCCATGTGAATTCCGATATGTCGATCATTCGGCTGAGGGATGCGTTCACGGCGAGGGGATGGTCGGTTGACGAACTGAGCAAGGACTACGGGGAGGACCTCGTGGTGCGAATCTTCGACAACGGCATGGCGACGCCCTATACGTTCTACGTCCAGGCGAAGTCAACCGACAGGCTCGACCGCCACCGCGCAAGGAGCCATCAATCTGTTAGGTACCGTCTGGATGCGTCCCACGTTGCACACTGGCGTGGGTTTTGGGACCCAGTTCTATTTACCATCTGGGATAGGTCGGGCGACGTCACATACTGGGAAGTCATTCAAACAGCGGAGAAGATCACCGTCGGCGGAACCATCTACGTGCCGATGGACAACGTTCTGGACGCCGAAGGATTGGATCGAATCCGGTACCGAACAATTCGCCGCCATAACCGGCTTCGAGTGCAACAAATTGCCACAATGCACCTCCTACAGATATTGAGTGACGAGCATGGCATCCGGGTTGACTTCGAAGCCGAAGGCGTAATAGCGATAGAGACGGCCGACTCCGATATGGTTGCGCTCCATCTATTCGGCGACGCAATTCGCGGGCTTCCCGAAGATCTGCTCACAAAGGAGAGTCGCTATTTGGAAAAGGTGTTGAGGACGGGAATGCAAGAGTTCGTTGCAAATGGGACGGTCGACCATCCGGCTGTCCTCCGCGACCAGCGCAGGGCATCCGAGTTGCAAGATGATCCGGAGTTGGATGCCTAGTACCTGACGGTCGAGTGCGCCTCAGTCTGAGGCATTGGGCGGGAGTGCCCCGGATCATGCTGCACGACGTTCGCCACACACACGCGACGAGAAGCCTTCACCATGGAATCGATTTGAAGATCCTGAGCGACCGTCTCGGTCACGCCGATGTGATTTGATCGCGCAGATCTACGGCCACCGATCAACCGGCCAGGACGCGCCGGCTGCGGATCGAATGGCAAAGCTGATCTACGGCGTGCCCGATCAGCAATGATCGGTCACAGTTTTGGTCGCACCTACGCGAAAACGCCCTCCCGAAGTGATCTTCGGAAGGGCGTATTCCGTGGTAGCGGGGACAGGATTTGAACCTGCGACCTCTGGGTTATGAGGCGGAATGGATCCGTCTGGAGAATCCGCAGGGGTTTCCTCGATCCAGGTCAGGGGAAGTCATCGGGCCGCTGAATTCTCAGATGTCTGCGGACTCTCGCAGTATCGCTGGGGTCTCGTTCCCAAATTCGTTCCCAGAACCTGGTGACTTCCGCACGCAAGCACGGACTCCCCGATGATGGTCATCTGTGCAGCGCAAGCGAGCCAGTCTAAAGTCCGTCAAAGTCCAATGTGGCCAGAAGTTCGGTGGCGCTCGTTGCTGCGCGTAGCAGTGCGTCGCGTCATCGCCCCACAAGGACGCTCGCACGTTGCCGAGTGATCGCTTGGTTCTGAGATGAACCGGCGCTTCGGGAGTTCCGCCGGGTCGCGGATATCGTGGGTCAGGCCACGCGCCACTGAACCTTGTCAAACACCATCTCCGGTCACGTTTCGTCGACTCTGAGCTGTCCCGCCAGCGCGTGCTGTTCCTTTCGATGTTTGGCGCGTGTAACCGGCGTACTCGATCAGCGGGCCGTCGCCTAGCGGTTATAAGGTCCGGCGCTATCTCGGGGTCGCGCTCGTCGTCACGTCGCGAGGCGGCGATTTGGCCGTGGACGATATTTCTTTGTTGGAGGCGTCGTTGGTGTAGGGATCGGGGTGGCGGTGTCCCATGGAACCGGCGCGGTCGTACCTTCCCATCCAGTGGTGTGGACGGGGTCGATGTATGCGCCGCGGTAACCGATGGAGTGCAGAAGCAGCAGGGTGACGTAGCGGCGGGTGAGACGCCAGGCGTCTTCAACGAGCCCGTCATGTCTATAGATCTGATCCTGGGGCGTCTGCGGGTGAATCAGGCGGTTGCGGACTCGGGTAGCCGCTGTGGGTCCGTCGAGCCGGTTCGGCTGGGCGAACTTCCAGAGTGCGGGGAGCGCGATCGGGTTGATGTCGGTAGGGATGTGTGCCAGTTGCAAGAGGTAGCGCAGCCGATCTTCGGCGTAACGCTCGTCGTACTCGTTGCGGGTCCATCGCTTGCCTAGCACAAGCTCGGCCCAGGCAAGGTGCTCCAGTGCCGGCGCGGCGGCTAGGATGCGCTGCTCGACGAAACCGGCCTCTACAGCCTGGACGGCCAGGGACATCTGGAATCGCGTGTTGCCCGGACCGGTCGTGTCGCGGAAAGCGGGCACGGAGCATCGGACTAGCTCGGTCAGGTCCTCCGGCCGGCCCCGGTAGAGCCACGGCGACCCGACAGACTTTGCTGGATCGCAAATGGGGGACGTCCACGCCTCATAGGCGACGCCTCCAATGCGGTCGTAGCCGACCGGTAGAACCGGAGCAACCCAGCGGCCGAAGGCGAACGAGAAGGTCACTCGCAGACACTCCAGGAGTCGGCTGACGGCGTCCACGTCGAATTCGCTGTCATCGGCCCGGCGGATCTGCATCACGTGTGTGAACAGGTATAGATGCGTTTCATGCGCCTGATCCATGGCCTCGGTGTATTCGGGGCGCACGTCCAGCATGAGGCGCCAGCCATCAACGTCTGCACGCCATCGCCCCAGCCACCAACGTTTGCTGCCGCCGGTCGACTCGACCAGGCCAACCGGTCCGATGATTTCCGGTAGATTCATCCACTGAACCAAGACTCGTTGCAGGCTGGCGTTCGGGCGCTCGAAAATGGCCTGATTGATCCAGCCCTCGCCGCTCCGGCGTTCGTGAGCCTCAATGGTCCAGTCCCGCCCGGCCCGATGCACCGTCAACGGGATTTGGCCGAGGTCGACGCGGTGGTCATCCGGCTGCAGTTCAGCTCGCCAGCGCAGACCAACTCGCGGCCCGCAGTTTAGCTCGATGCGGCCGGGTCGTTGACCATCGGCGAGACCAGCGATCGGGCCTTCGTAGAGGGCAACGGAGGCGCCTGGCAGATTGAAGGCATACGCCGGCCGCAGTGGGGTTTCGGGGCGCGGTTCGTTGTATGTGAGGCCCTCGCTCATCGGCGGCTACTCCTTCGGGTTATCAGCGTGGCCGCCGGCAGGGCAGCTCAACAGAATAGCCATCCTGACCACCGAAGGCACGCGGGTATTACCGGGCTTGCCAATGACGAGCCCCCGCGCAGCCCGAGCCGGCGAGCTATTGATTTCGCTGCGCTGCTTTGTTCAGGGCATCCTTTAGCGCGCTGGCGAGCCGCCACGCGGCATGAACGTACTCGATTGCAGCTTCAGGCGGCGCCTGATCTTGGCCTGAGACGATGCTCGCCCAGAGCGCGTGCAGACTGTCCGCCAACGTGGCGCTTTGTCGGTCGATGAGTCCCCTGCCGTACAGATTCGAGATCGCAAGGGTTACCGGGTAGGCAGCCCGTGCGCCGCCGTAGACGGTCAACACTCGCTGGACGACACTCCAGGCCGCGTCAACCGCCCGCGGTGGCTGTACCTCCGCGAGCGCCAAAAGATCTTTGAGGGAAGGATTTAGGGAGATCGCCGGCGTGATTGACTCGGGCGGAGGATCGGCTGCGACCGGCTCCGCTTCGAGCTCAAGGTTGGACGGCTCATCATCCGGGAGCTTCTTGGATAGTCTGCCTGCCTTCGAAAGCTCCTTGTCGAAGTCGAACTTGGTACCTGCGATCTCAGCATGGTTCGTGCGTTTGATGAGTTTGCGAAGTGGCTTCCTGAAGAGAACCACCGCTGCGAACACGACGCTGGGCCACGCGAGGGTACCGATGAGCTTGACAATCTCGTCGAACACATCCACGGGGCGAACATAGACAGGGACGATTGTCGGTACAACCGGCCATCTAGTCACTGATCCTGAGCGACGACAACCACAGCTGAACTCTCGGCAGCCAGGCAGTGCGGAGGCTCGTCGGGGCGATCCGGGTCGGTGTGATCAACCAAGTGTTACGTCGATTCGACTACCTTGCCCCGCGGGAATCGTGGCCGCCAGACAACGTGATCCGTCGACTCGTCACCTTGTCTGGGTGCAGATCCAGGCGGGACTGCTGCTCGTCGCTGGTAGCGCCGCGATGACACGTGAGGTGCGTCGCGACGCCGACCGGGGGCGACGAAATCTCGTTCGCTGGATGGGGAGGCTACGACCGTGCGGTCACACTTCACGTTGTCGGTCAACTACGATGCCCGGATGTCCTCGGTGGTCGGCAATCCGGTGTGGACACCCGATCGTTTCAGTCGGACAAAATTGGCGCTACATCCAGGGCATAAACGCGGCAGCGAACCCTCATCGGCCGGCCGCAGGTGGGCGGTCCGACTGCTCGCATGGAGTCGGTGCGGACGCGCGCGCGTTTTAGTCCCTAGCCGGCCTCTGCTGTGTGGGCTCATCGTGTATCTAGCGGCAGCCGTAGCGTGATCCGCACCGGGTCACACAATCCCGAACTGGGCCTATGGGCCGTTTGTATCGGAATGGCAACTATAGAAAGCAGTCAGTGAGGGATCATGCACTTCGTTCGCGGCGCTGAGCTGATCCTCGTAGGCATCGCTCGTGCGGCTTTCGTCTGGGCCGTTGGTGCCGCGGCTGTGATGGTTGTACGTAGCCGTTTGGTTGCGGCTTTCCAGAACCGTCAGGTGCTGGTGTGCCAGATCCGCGATCCAGGCTCAGACGGCATCTGGCGCTGTGCCACGCCGCCACAGTCGAGACGTGGCACCCTAGTCGCCGGATTAGCCATGGGTCTGCTCCTCGATGTGGCTATCTCGATGTACGCGGCCTGGTCCGGAGCCTTCGACGGTTCCACTCGCGACTCGCCCGTCCAAATCTTCACAGGCGCGGTAGTGACGTTGGCCATAGGGTGGATTGCCGGACACATTGGCATCAAAAAGGCCCTAAAGATCGTCTTCTCCCAGCCGGCCGTGCTCGCTCTCGACAAACTGAACTCCGCGAGACCAATGACCGTTAACGGACGTGCCTTTCTCGTACGCCGGCAGATTGAAGCCCTCGTCCAACCACTGATGGAACTGGCTCCGGGCCTTGCTGTGTTTCTGGCGGGACTTGCAGTGCTCAACGCTGTCGGCACCCCACTGGCTACGAGCAGCCCAAGCACCCGCGCCTTCCTTGCTATCGCGAGCGTCATCTTCACGCTGGGGCCATTTGTCGCAATGGCCGCGTACAGGCGAACGTTCATTGTTTCGCGGACTAGGTTCGTTGTCACCTCATGCGTCGCATCGGCGCGTAGTGATTCTCGCTATCCGGGGACAGGTCGCCGCCCATTCGATCCAGCAACGGCTCACAGACGCCGTGTGAGGCTTGCCATCTCCTCCCTCAATCGTGCGTCTCGGCGCGCCGACGCGCACGGCCGTGGTAGCGAAACCTTCGCCACCGCTTTAAAGGATCTCGCGCTTCGCCTCGAATGGGAACTGAGCGCCGCTGATCCCCTCAAATGTGAATTGTCCGAACCTCTGAGGCGTGCCGCGATGATTGGCGTCGCGCTCCTGGACCCACGCTACCGGGCTGATACCTTCATGGAATTCACAATGGCGATGAAGGAAATTTCCCCGCCCGAAAACTTGGACACCGCGATGAACCGGCATCGGCCGATCGTTCGAATCGCCCGCGCAGTCTCAGACGGGATCGAGTCGACATCGAAGACCCTCACCAGTCTGGTCGTGATCGCAACCACCCTCGGTGTTGTCTTGTCGTTCGGACCGCACTTTCTTCACACGGTCGCTCGCCTATTGCGCTGAACTTTCTGCCCTGTGCCTGGGCGGCCTGACGCCGGCGCCGCGCGCATGATCCGGTCCATTTGTGCTTGCACGGGTCAACTGTGCGGCTGGGCCCAGAGTGAACCCGTGGCGTGTGCGACGAAGATCGCAGCGGCAAGCACGTTGGACCAAGTCCCGCGAGGTGACGGCATGTTCGCATCGTGATTCCGAGCGCCGCGGGAACTTCGGCACGCCGATTGGTCTAGCGGTCATCGCGAAGTCGTCCGATGATATGAACGCGACGCTTCGCTCAGACCAAATGCCATCTCACTCTTTCATCGGAGACGAATATTGCAAAATCGCGAGATTGTCGAATTTGAGAAACATCTGGACATGGCATTGGGCAAACGCGGGATTCTCCGAATGGCGGGGGAGGAAGCCATTCAAAGTTGCGCTGACGCGCTCTCTATCGCCTATTCTGACGTCCACCGACGACCGGTCGCCGCCGCACTCGAATTGGGGATGAACGTGGCGCTTCCCTTTCTCGTTGTTTCGGATGAGGGCCAGCAATTCGACCTTCGGCAGGCAATCGATGACCTTATGTTCATGAGCAATTACTTCACGCTAAGAGAATATTTGTACTACACACACAACTGGCCGGATTCCTTCGATTGGACGTTTGCGGATAATCGAGTCGAGATAAGATTCAAAGATCGTTCGATCCCGCGTCAGTTCTTCCAATTCGGTAACTCCGTCTACCTTTCGTCGCTCGCACTTGGCGATGAGGCTGCGGGTCACCAACATGCCATCGTGGAAATGCTTCGAGGCAACAATGAGACCGGTAGCGATCCTCAGATTCAACAAGCATTCGACATTTGCATTGCAGAAGCGATAGCCAAGATGGACAGGGATTTCGGCGCAATTCGTCCAGCCTTCAATGACGTCAAACTACCGGAGTATACATTTGCCGAATTCCTGGCCGTATATCAGTATCTTCTGGCGAAAGCCCTCTATCACCGCTATTGGGCGTTGGCGAACGATACATACCCGGCAACCATCTTCCCTATAGAACAGCTGCATGAAGAGATTTCGATCGGTGCTGAGCTTAGCGAGACCGCCGTAGTTGCGGTACTCACGGATCTCACCTACGCCCGCGAGAACGCAGCATTGCCGCCAATGAACTACCTTCTGTGGCGACACGAGCAGGCAACGGCATACGTGATCGTGCCGCAGAGGCTGATATCACAAGACGGCTTAGTATCCTTGCTACGCGTTCAGTCAAATCGGAGCCCCGAATGGTTTTCGTCGCATATCAGCGGACCGCTTGGAGCTGGGCTCGTCGACCTGATCGCGGCTCGATTTCGCGCTGAGGGCTACGTCGTGCGCACGAACGTAAGCTTGTCAGGAATCAGCGCGGGCCTTCCCGATATCGACGTCATGGTTTTCTGTCGCGAGCCGACGCTCGGTTACGTGGTTTTCGCATGCGAGGTCAAAGCGTCGATCCCGGCGTTGTGGGCGAAGGATCATTTACGTGTGCTGCGCTCGGATAGCTTGCCGAAGGCCTTTATACAAACGGCGGCGATAAGAGATGCCGTCAGTTCCGAGAGGGGTTCGGAATGGCTCATGACGCAGGTGGGAGAGGCCGACACAGACCCGCTGCCAGAAGGCCTGGTGGTATTTAGGACGCTAATCATCACATCACATAATACAGGAATGTTCTTCACGGCTGAAGCCGTGAAGAATCGAATTGTCGACTATCTGACCCTTTCGCATATCCTGGCGGCGAGCGACGGCGACACGGCCTATGTTGTCTCGGCTTTGAGTGATTTGGCAGAATTGTTCGATAGTCCTGAGCTGATCGAGACGCAGATATCCGTCGACGGCGTATCAGTATCATACGAGCAAGTTCCATTTGCGCGTGTAGTCGAGTTCCCGAAACAGGCTTGGAGACGAGATGGCACGAACGTCCGGGTTACGGAGGAATTTTTTGCGGCCGGTGGGTCGCCGTTCGATGCGCTTAACTCAACAAGCCGAGGCGGCCGCGCTTTATGCGGGCCCGAGCCGCCAGAACCCTCATCTCTATAGAACGCAGCAGCCAATACCACGTGTGCGTTCTGAGCCTTTGCAGTCCACCCGTTCCGCGGCATTTGGACCCAACCCCTCGCGGCTGGTCCCGCCATTCCCGACCTCCGACGGCCCGCTGTGGCTCAACAGCAGAATTCGACCCGCAATCGCCCGATTACGCGCAGAGCGGTTGGATGAGGTCGCGTTCGACGTCAGACAGTTCGTCGAGGTCCGTAGGCGGTCGTTGTGGCGGCGTGCGTTGCGGTACTTCGCTGCGGTACTTCACTCGCTCAGCCAGCGGGTGACACATACGCGTCATGTGCAGTTCCGGTGTGGACCAGCGAATTAAGAGATTCGGTCACGCTCGTGGTCGAGGCGCTATCGGCCTTGTCAGGCGCGAGCCCTGGACCGTCGTCGTCGGCCTCTAACTGCCACGGTTGCTGTCAGCGTTGCTTTCGACTCCAGCGGCCGAACCTGGGACGTGATCATGCAGAGTTCGGCAAGACAATCACGTGCTCGGCTGCACATGGCATCCAGGAAGCTGGTTCGCCATCGACAACTGTCTGTCGGATGTCCGACACCTACGGTGGCCGGCTGTGCGATGACATCCATTGACGCCGATCAGCACAATGCTACGTGTGACCACCCAGTACCCGCACGATCCGTCGCACGGCCAGCCGCCAGGTCCTCCACCCCCGCCGCAGCAGCCTGCGTACATGTCGGCATCAGGTGAGCCTTGGTCGATGACCTCGCCGTACCCGACGGCGGAGTATCCGGCCGCGCCCGTGGTTCAGCGATCGTGGTGGCGCCGACGTTCCCCGCTTGCAAAGGTCGGGCTGGCCGCCGCAGCGGTCCTCGTGCTGCTGTGCGTCGGAGGCGTCGCGATCGCCGCTGGTTCCGGCGGCTCGCCGGACCGGTCACCCGCTAAGGCCGCTGTCAATCCTGCTGACGTGTCCTCGCAGAGCCCCACCGTGACCACGACGTCGGCGGCTGCCCCTGCGCAGCCGTCGCCTGCTGCTTCAGCGACGCCAAAGATCGAGAAACGAACCGTCACCGAGACGGTGCGGATCCCGTTCACCACCAAGACCGTGAAAGATTCGTCCCTGCCCAAGGGCACCAGCAAAATCCGAACGCGCGGGGTCGCCGGCGTCAAAACCCTCACCTACCAGGTGACCCTCACCGACGGTGCCCAGACGAGCAAGACGCTGCTGCGCCAGCAGATCACCAAGCAACCCGTCACCCAGGTCGTCGCGATCGGCACAAAACAGACCCAGCAATGCGACCCCAACTACAGCGGCGCCTGCGTGCCGATTGCCAGCGACGTCGACTGCGCCGGCGGCGGCGGCAACGGTCCGGCCTACGTCCAGGGGCCGGTACGCGTCATCGGCACGGACATCTACGATCTGGACCGCGACGGCGACGGCATTGGCTGCGATTGACCAAACCGCCCCAGGGCGGTGCGATACACACCAACCGCCCGATCCGGCCGCGCGGCGCACCGCGCGGGCCGCCGCGCCAGATTCGTGCCAGCGCGGTTGGAGAACATCGGGATTCGTGTGATTCTCGGATTCCGGCCGAATGAACCTGTATGTCACCATCGCCAGGTTGCGACTCGAAGTCAGTCCCCGCGTTTGGCGAGCTGGCGCAAACGATCTGAGACCGGGTTGGGCGCGGCATTGTCAACGTCGCTCCAAACGGACCCGCCTTCGAACCCAAGCGTCGATACTGGGCACGTTTCACGCGACGCCGACGGCATCAGCCTGCCCACCGACCAGGCAACGCAACAACGCCCCTTGTGGGGTCGTAACGCTGACAGGACGTAGTCGACACATCGTGGGCCTTCGACAGAAGGCCTATCCGAACTACGCTCGGCGCGTGGGATTCTCGTTCAAGTTGGCGCCCGGTGTTCGCGTCCGCGCCTCGTCGCGCGGTATTCGAACGAGCATCGGTCCGAGAGCCGCTCGTGTGCACGTCGGTGGCGGCAGGACAGGGTTCTCGACTGGCGCCGGTCCGGTCTCGTTCTACACGTCTCTTGGTGCGGGCAGACGGGGCGCTGCAGGCCGGGGCACATCGGCCGCTGCATATCAGCGGCAGGTCACTGCGCAGCAGCGGCAGACCAACCGAGAACAGCGAGCGCAGGCTGCTTATGACCTGGCGCAGACCTTTGTACACATTCTCAGTCTGCATCGCGTCGACTTCCCCGCCGCTACGCAGCCAGTAGCGCCACCACCGCAAGCACCCGACCGCGCTGCGATCTACCAACACTACGAACAACACGCGCTGGCTGG
>DATCXH010000896.1:0-3840 GCA_036565925.1 Vicinamibacterales bacterium | reverse complement strand
ACCGCCTGGAATTCGCGCGCTGTGCGTGCGCGATACACGCGCGGTGTGCTCAGGGCCACCTGCGGTGCGGTGAAGTCGGGCACGGTGATGTCGCGTATCTCGCTGTCGAGCGTTCCACCTGAGCCCGCCGCTTCGACGGTCATGCGCAGTTCGATCTTCCCGGGCGGTGCATCGAAGACGAGACGTTGCGGTGCGGTGGCTGGTGCGGCAGACGGGGAACGACCATTCGTGCCGGTGTCGTTCGGAGCAGTCGCCGGCCCGGCGGACGCAAGCGCCGCATCAGGCGATCGTCCGCGGAACACGAGATTCCCTTCAGAAGTTGCGGCAAGCAACGCCACGCGACCCGGCTGTTCACGTCGCACGCTGCCTCCGATCGCAGGGCCTTGCGGCGGCAGCGGCTCCCAAATCAACGTGACACGCGTCTTGCCATTTTCCCCGCGCTCAGTGCCGATCCAGGTGCGCACGTACTTTCCAGACTGCACCGAGGGCGCAATCGACGCGAGCGCTGTCTGCACGGGCTTCGCCACTTCGGGCGTGGGATTGTTGATCTTCTCGACATCGGCCGGCGTCAGCGCCCAATATCCCTTGCGCGCCCGCACGTCGACACCGCTGCGCTTCACCTTGACGGTGATCGGATGGAATTTGCCGTCGTTCCCCGATTTCGATGAGGTGTAGCCGAGTAAATAGTAGAAGCTCGAGTCGCGCACCATGTCGGCGAGCCCCTGCTCGAGCGTGTTGCGGTTGACGATGGCCCGGCCATCGGACTCCTCTGACAGCACGCGCAGTGTGTCCTGCGTCGCCTGCAACGCGCGCCGGTCGGTGGCAAACGTGGGTGGCGGCCCGAACGGAATATCGTCGAACCCGTACTCGAACGGCGCCAGGCCCCTTGGATCGAGAGAATAGACCGCCGTGTTGTTCTTGTTGGCGATGTCGTAGACATCGCGCAGGCGCGAGTACACGTCCATCTGACCGAACCACTCGTTGGTGATCTCGCGTCCCGAATCCTGCACGCGCGCGGCTGCGGCGGTCTCGATCGGATTGGCCGGTGCAGACGCGTCCATGCGGCGCATCTGCGGCGGCAGCATCGCGGTGAAGCCTTCGCTCACGAACACGATGTTCTTGCGCCCTTCACGCAGCGATCCGAGTCGCGTCGCCAATCCCTGCAGCGCGCCCATGACCACGTCGTTGCGAATGCGCTCGACCTGATCGGTCGAATACCGCGCATAGTTCTGCTCGACGATGTTGCGCGGGGTGTAATCGAATTTGCGGCCGTCGAACGTGTTGATCGCGTTGACGATCTTCTCGTGATCGCGCGTCAACTGCAGATCCGACACCGGCATCAACGGATACATGATGCCGATCATGTCGGTCGGACGCAGTTGCTGCTGGATGAACCGAATGAGCGGCGTCCGCACCGACATCGAATTCGCCTTGCGGACGTGATAATCGTCCATGAAGAACACGAAAATCCGCACATCGTCTCGTGCGGCTTCGAGCTCTTCGTCGTTGCGGTTCCGAATCTGCTTCGGTGGAGGACCACCCGGAACCGGGTTGCCGTCGACCTTGATCAGCTTGAACTGCTCGATCTTCACCGGCTTGCCGTCCTCGAGCACCTCGAAGTCGTTTTCGGTGAGATTGGTGACCGGCTGGGCTTTCTTGTCAGAGACGATCACGTCGACCCGGACGAAGTCGACACCGCCACGGAACGCGGGCGGCTGTCCGCCTTGCTGCCCGTTTTCATTGGTTTGCTGTTGACCGGACTGGCTCTGCCCCGACTGACCCTGACTGGTCTGGCCTTTGTTGCCCTCGTCCTGGCCCTGGGCTTGACGGGTCTGACCCTGTCGCGCAGGGGTGGCCTGCTGTGCGGTCCCGACCTGGACCAGCGTGAAACAGACGAGAAATGCGGCCGAAAGTCGCAGTCTGAGCATGGTGAGCCGCCTCTCGGCCGATCTTAGCACTCTAGGATAATAGGCCTGTGACTGATGCGAACGATTCCCCGGCAGCACTTACGACGCTCGCCGAAGACGAACGGCTGATCTACGACGGTGTGTACGAATTCGCCGACAAGGAAATTCGTCCGCTCGTCCGTGAGATGGATGAGGCGTGCAAGATTCCGCGTTCGCTCCTCGACCGCCTCTTCGCGCTCAACGTCATGGGGATCGAGATCCCCGAAGCCGACGGCGGCGCGGGCGGCACCTTCTTCCATTCGGTACTCGCCGTCGAAGCGCTCTCGCGAGTCGATCCCTCGATCGGTGTCCTCGTCGACGTGCAGAACACGCTGGTCGTCAATGCCGTGCTTCGCTGGGGCAATGAGGCACAGAAGAAGACGTGCCTGCCTCGTCTGGCGCAGGAGAGCGTTGGTGCGTACGCGTTGTCGGAAGCCGGGTCCGGCAGCGATGCATTCGCCCTGACGACGCGCGCCATCGAGCGCGGGGACGGGTTTGCGATCACGGGGCGGAAGCTCTGGATCACCAACGGCAACGAAGCCGACCTCTTCATCGTCTTCGCGACCATCAATCCCGAAATTGGCTATCGTGGCATCACCGCGTTCATCGTCGAACGTGGGACGGCAGGATTCTCGGTCGGCAAAAAGGAAGACAAGCTCGGGATTCGCGCCAGCAGCACGTGCGAGTTGATCTTCGAAGATTGTCAGGTGCCACGAGCGAGCGTGCTGGGAGACCTGGGGAAGGGCTATAAGGTCGCGATCGAGACACTCAATGAAGGGCGCATCGGCATCGGTGCACAGATGATCGGTCTCGCTCAAGGCGCGCTGGATCACACCGTCCGCTACACGAAGGACCGCAGACAGTTCGGCAGTGCGATCGCCGATTTCCAGGGCGTGCAGTTCCAGATTGCGCGTGCAGCCACCGAACTCGAAGCCGCGCGGTTACTGGTCTACAACGCCGCGCGTCTGCGCGACGCCGGCCGCCCATTTCTGCGTGAAGCAGCGATGTGCAAGCTGTTCTCGTCGGAGGTGGCCGAGCGCGTGACGTCGCTCGCCGTGAATCTGTTTGGCGGAAACGGGTTCGTGAAGGACTACCCCGTCGAGAAGCTCTATCGCGACGCCAAGATTGGGCAGATCTACGAAGGCACGTCCAACCTGCAGCTGCAGACGATCGCCAAACAGATCCTGTCGTAGGAGGTTGGCAATTCGTGGTGGTGGTAGCAGGTAGCAAGAACTCGAACCCGCTACGGGCTACCCGGCTTCTGCGAGCTGCCAGCTACCGGCTACAATCTAGAGATGAACGTAGGCATCATCGGCTGGCGCGGTATGGTCGGCTCGGTCCTCGTGCAGCGTATGCGCGAGGAGCGGGACTTCGACCTGGTTGATCCGGTTTTCTTCTCCACATCACAAGCGGGTGCGACCGGGCCCGAAATCGGTAAGCGAACGCAGCCAGTCAAGGACGCCAACGATGTCCGCGAACTCGCGGCCATGGACGTCCTGATCTCATGCCAGGGCGGCGAGTACACCGCCGACATTCATCCCAAACTGCGCAAGGCCGGTTGGAAGGGCTACTGGATCGACGCGGCGCGTCACCTCCGGATGGCCGACGATGCGGTGATCATTCTGGATCCGGTGAACCGCCCGGTGATCGATCGCGCGCTCGATCGCGGGATCAAGGACTACATCGGCGGCAACTGCACCGTGAGCCTGATGCTGATGGCCATGGACGGCTTGTTCCGCGCCGATCTGATCGAGTGGATGACGTCGATGACCTACCAGGCGGCGTCAGGAGGCGGCGCGAAGACGATGCGGCTGCTGCTGACGCAGATGGGCATCGAGCATGCCTCCGTCGCGGACCTGCTTGCCGATCCGAGCTCATCGATCCTCGATATCGA
>DATCXH010000890.1:0-2991 GCA_036565925.1 Vicinamibacterales bacterium | reverse complement strand
CTGTCGTGCCAGGCGAGCTCGTCATCGAGCCGCCCACTTTGATCAATCTCGGATTCGAGTGGTTCATTCAGGGCGACGCGAATCGGAATGCGGCCGTTGAAGTCGCCTTTCGGAAAAAGGGCAGTGACGCCTGGCATCCCGCGTTGCCGTTGCTGCGACTGCAGGGCGAACGGATCTACGCCGAGTCCCGCATCGATCTGATCGCGCCCAACATGTTTGCGGGAAGCGTGCTGGATTTGGAGCCCGGCACTGCCTATGAAGTGCGCCTGACCGTGACCGACCCGGACGGTGTGCAGGGCGAGCGGACTCGCCTTGTAACGGTCAGCACGCGGTCGGAGCCACAACCGTATGCCGGCGGTCGCGTGTTCCATGTTTATCCGCCTGGACATACCGGTCAGAAGATCGAGCCGGCGTTCGAAGGTTTGATGTGCGCCTATAACTTCTGGTGTGCGGGCACCGATTGGGCGACGTCGGGCCGCCCGCGGGTGAGACCGGGCGACACGATCCTCGTGCACGCTGGTGTCTACCAATACAACCGCTACGAGTACACGAACAACGCAACGGTCAATCGCACGGTGCCGCTCGACGGCACCTACTACCTCACTGCCGATGGTACTGAGGACATGCCGATTGCGATCAAGGCCGCAGGGGATGGACCTGTGGTGTTCGACGGCGCAGGCAATTTCGCCTTGTTCGACGTCCGCGCCGCGGACTACACCTACTTCGAGGGCATCACGTTCAGGAACGCCGAGATTGCGATTCAGGCCGGCACGCAGTTCATAGCCGGTTCGAAAGGACTCACCGTCAAGCGCAGCCGCTTCGAAAACGTGGGCGCCGGCGTGTTCACCAACTTCGCCGGGTCGAGCAACTTCTATATCGCCGACAACACGTTCATCGGGCGCAACGATCCCAATCATCTGATTGGCTGGAACGGCGAGTACTGGACCAAGTTCAACGGCGTCGACGGGCAGATTTTTCCGCCGAAGATGGCGTCGTATGTGGCGGTGAAGCTCTACGGGCCCGGCCACGTCGTCGCCTACAACTACATCGCCGATTTCCACGACGGCATCAACGTCGAGACCTATGGCAATCCCGATGGCTCGTACGCCAGTGGCCCGGGCATCGTCGATGGACCGAAGTATCCGACGCGCGAGTACTGGGATCGTCGTCCGGTGGCCATCGACTTCTACAACAACTACATCACCAACTCGCACGACAACCCGATCGAAGCCGACGGCAGCATGCACAACATCCGCATCATGCGGAACATGCTGATCAACCACGCCTCACACGCCTTCTGCAATCAGCCGACGCTTGGCGGTCCGGTCTATTGGATTCGCAACATCGCCTACAACCTGCCAGGCGGCGCGATTCGACTGACGAATGGGGCGGCGGGCGCGATCTTCTACAACAACACGATCCTGTCGGAGACACAGGTGCAGGGTGCGTCGAATATCCACTGGCGCAACAACCTGATGCTCGGACAGAACTCGGCGCCGGCGATTTTCAGCGTCAACACGTTCACGAGCTACACGTCGTCCGACTACAACGGCTTCCGCGCGAACCCCGGCGCGAAGGTATCGTTTCAGTGGAATTCGCCTGCCGCAGGCACTGTCGCGGATTTTACGGGGCCCGGTTCGACGGCAAAGCTCGAGACCCGATCGTTTGCGACGCTCGCGGAGTTCAGCAAGGCGACAGGGCAGGATGCGCACAGCGTTGCCGTGGACTACGACGTGTTCGTCAATGTGCGGAAGCTCGATGCGCAGGACACGCCCAACGTGCAGAAGCTCTATAAGGCTGCCGACTTCGACTTCCGCATCAAGCCGGGGTCGGCTGCCGTCGATCGCGGCGTCGCGCTGCCAACCATCACTGACGGCTTTGCCGGAGCCGCGCCCGATCTCGGGGCGCTCGAGGCCGGCAAGCCAGTGCTGCACTACGGTCCACGACAATGATTGCCCCCTCAGCCGGGAGAGAAGCCAAGTGCAGAGCGCGCAGGGGGGCGGAGATCGCGGGGCAACCCTGCGTGCCTCTCCACCTCTGCGACCCCCGCGCTTGTATTGTCTGCGGTCTCGACAAGCTGGCGGGCTGCCCCAAAGGCAGCCCACGTTCGCCGTTCAGCGTTTGACGGAATACAGAATTCCCGTGTACTGCATCTCTTCCCAGGTCTGATCGCCCCATTTCACGGCGATCGTCGGATCGGGATTCGATTTGTTCGCGGTCGAATTGTCGTACCACGCCGTCGAGACGATGCGCGCGCCTTTCGGCACCGCAATCGGCTCGCTGAACATGTAGTAGGTCTGCCAGTTGAAGTCGTACTTCGGCACGGAGAGCAGTGGTCGCTTCGTGCCGTCGGGCAACTCCAGCGTGTAGCTCCACCGCTTGCCGCGCACGTGCGTGTGCGGGAACAGTCCGCGCACGGTCGCGTCCTGCAGGAAGGTGACGTCGGTCGAGACCGAATAATCTACGGCGCCCGCCGGAATGGTGAACTGCGCATTGAGGAACTGCGACGCGCGAAGTTCTTCGGTCGGTGCCTCCTTGGCGAAGACCAGGCCGACTTTGCTGCGATCGCTACCCGCCGTGCCGTTCGCCGTGTAGTGCACCTGCAGGTGAAGCGTGCCGCCCGGCGCTAACTGCAGCGCCGTGCCATCGGGAAAGACCTGCGCGTCCGTGCCCGGCGCATACGTGGCGAGCAGGCGACTGGGGACGCCAGTGTTGCGCGGCGGCCGGTTGCCGGGAGGATTGTCGTCTTCGATGCGAGCGTCCTGACGATTCGGCTGAATGGCTGGCGGAACCCGCGGACCGTCAGGCGGCGCCTCGTAATACACGAGGATGTGATGCACGAGCGCACGATTGCCCGGACGCGCCTCGATCGCCTTGAGCCATTTCGTTTCGGTGAAGTTGGTCGGGATGTAGAAGTGCTCGTACTGGACCGTCCCTTTGGCAGGAATGGGATAGTCCTCCTGCATTTCGAAGATGGCGTCTGGCGTACCA
>DATCXH010000888.1:0-2981 GCA_036565925.1 Vicinamibacterales bacterium | reverse complement strand
CAGACGCATCCACGGGTGGATGCAGCACTGATAATGTTCCACGCCTGCCTCGTCGATGTCTTCCTTGTACGTCGCTCCCGACGCGATGAAGTCATCAGGGTCGAGTGCCAGGCATTCGGGAGCCGGGGTCGGAACGTGCGCGAGGTCATTCAGCATCGGCACGACTCCGCCGCCAAACTGTTCGACCTCGGTGAACGTATGGGTTTCACCACCGCGATTGGTCACGAGAAAGGTCTGACCGACTCGCACTTGTACGCTCGGCGGAGCGAAGTGCCACGCGCCGATGGATCCCAAGCGCGTGAGCGCGTCGATAAAGTGTTGGAACGTCACTCCGCCTCCGGCGCCCATACACGTTCCGGGCCCGATCGCCGCGTTGAACGTGTCTGGATCGCATGCATCTTGGGCGTTCACCATGACGTCACGCGGAACCGACGCTGCGGTACGACCCGACGCCGTCGAGTTGGCTACCGCCGAGAAGTTGGATGGTCCAATCGGTGAGGCAATGTCGGGAGACGACTGCCCCTTAGTGCACCCAAACAGGGCTAGTACGGAGAAGCCGACGACTAAGCGCAACCACATTGTGCTGCTCCTTCTCCCCGCGGCGGGCACGGAGAGCAAACATGTTGCCGGATGAATTCAGTTGACGAGATTCATCGGGAGCACGGGCGACCGCGACAGACCCGTGCCGACATTTGAAGCCAGCGTCGGCGTGCTGGGCTGGACGTTGTTAATCGACGCCGCGCTCGCCCTTGATGGTCGACGGTTTCAGCAGCATGTCGTGGCCGCTCCCCGTGGAAAAGTTATCGACCACATCGAGATCAAACGCAGCAGCGGGATGGGCGCCCTTTTGCGGCGCGACCGGAGGCACCACGCCCGTTTCGAGATCGCGTTCTCGAACCTGTTCAACGTCGAAAACCTCGACGTGCCAAACACCAATGTGACTTCGGGCGCGTTTGGACGGGTCACGGCCACACAATGTGTGGATCAGGCGGGACCGCGCACGATTCAATTCTCGCTGCGGTAGTCCTTCTAGTTTCTCGGCACCGCTGGGCGCCGCGCATCGCGCGCGCCCAGCTTGTCTCAAGAGCGCGATGTCGCTGCCCCCATGATCTCGTTGCACCGCGTTGGACTGTCTGGTGTCTGACGCCGATAGAAAGGCGATGGGCATCAGGCTTCGCGGCCGTGCACGTCTATTCGGAGCGCTTTTCGTGTCAGCGCTGACACTCAGCGCGTGCGGCACGCCCTTGCCTGACGTGCCGCCGCCGGGAACGGTTCGTCCCCAGCGCCCGTGTCCTATTGAGCCTGTTGATCATCTCGATGGTCAGGTTGTCGATGACCAGGGTCAACCAATCTCGGGCGCGACGGTGTTGTTCCGCGGACGTGGAGAGCAGAAGACGGACGAGCAAGGGCGATTCACGATCGAGCTCCCCGGATGGGACCGCAGGGCGATGGTGAACTTGCGACTGTCGGCCGCAGGTTTCCGACCTTTGACCACGGACGTCGAGGCCGGACAACGGGCTTCCTTAATGCTGCATCGCGATCCTGCTGATGTCTGGACTCCTCCTGTCTGCGGGTTCCCTCGCCCGGTTCCACCGTGGCCGCGCTTCAACAAGACCCTGATGTGGGGTGACGTTGCGGCATTCCGCCTCTCTGGGAACCCGCTGATGTTCATTGGCCCCGGCGAGCATGGATCGAACGAACAGATCTGCAGAGACGGAGAGTGTCTCGTTAGTTTCAGCGACACCTCCGGCATGGTTGGTACGGATAACAGCGTCGAAACTGGGTTCATGGAATGGTTTCGAGAGGTCCATGAACGGGACATTCGAAGGAACTCCGACGTGAAGGGCGCTGAGTATCGCGGCGTCCTTCATGACGGTACGTTCGCTCGATGGGTGCTGATCGACCAACAGCGGATTTCCTACGAAGGAGTAAGCAAAGCCTCCGCCGACTATTTCGATCGCATCATCGATTCGATGTGTTGGCTGGACGGCAAGCGCTTCTAGAAATCGACTATCATCCCCTGCTTAGTCGGCGGGTCTGAAGACCCGCCTCTACTTCGATCAGAGGGGGAGTGATGGCGCGACTCACGAGACGCGGATTCGTTAAGGCATCGAGCGCGGTGGCCGCAGTGCCGATGCTTTCAGCACTGGCCGTCAGCGCTCAGGGACAAGCGCCAGACACGGGGAACCTGCGCGTCGAGAAGGACATCGTGTTCGGCAAGGGCGGGAGCATGGACCTCACGCTCGACGTCTATCAGCCGCCCGCAGGCGTCACGCCGAAACGCATGGCCATCATCCACCTCTTTGGCGGCGGGTTCTTCGTGGGTAACAAGAACGCCGGCTACATCGTGAACGACGTCAAAGCGCTCGGCGCCCGAGGGTACACGAACATTTCGGCCAACTACAGGTTGCAGCAACAAAGTTCGTGGCCGGCGCAGATTCATGACGTCAAGGCCGCGATTCGCTGGACCCGCGCGAACGCCGCCAAGCTCGGTGTCGATGCCAACAGGATCGCGGTCGCCGGATATTCGGCCGGCGGCATGCTGGCGCTGATGGCGGCGGGCACGAACGGTAAGAAGGAATTCGAGGGCGACGGCGGCAATGCCGGCGTCAGCTCCGACGTCAATGCCTGTATCGGCGTCTACCCGCTCGCCAGCGCGCAGATCGCGACCGGGCTTTTCCCACAGGGGCAGGCGACGCCGGAGAACATCGCCGCCGCGTCGCCGACCTCATACATCACCGCGTCGTTCGCGCCGACGATCTTCATTCACGGCACGAAGGACGGCACGGTGCCTGTGCAGTCGAGCATCGATTTCTTCGGCAAGCTGCACGCGCTCAACGTGCCAACGACGATGACGCTGATCCAGGGCGCCGACCACGCCTTCGACAACAACGCACCGGATGCCGTGGAGTTGATGGCGGCATCGATCGATCTCTTCCTCGATCGGTTGCTGATCAACCCGAAGCCGTATCCGTCCTTTG
>DATCXH010000886.1:0-4340 GCA_036565925.1 Vicinamibacterales bacterium | reverse complement strand
TCTGTCGCATCTGATCGGCCGAGTCCGCGCGTTCGTCGCGAATCGTGGATCCGGTCAGCTTGAGGAACGCCGCCTCGAGCGAGTCAGCGCCAGTGTTGTCCTTCAACTCCTGCGCCGTCCCCACCGCCACGATCTTGCCGTGGTCGATGATGGCGATTCGGTGCGCCACTCGCTCGGCTTCGTCCATGTAATGCGTCGTCAAAAACACCGTGACCCCTTCGGTCTCGTTCAGATGCTTGACGTGCGTCCAGAGCTGATTGCGGCTTTGTGGATCGAGCCCCAGCGTCGGCTCGTCAAGGAACAGGATCCTCGGCGTGTGCAGGAAGCCGCGAGCGATCTCGAGCCGTCGCTTCATGCCGCCGGAGAATGTCTTGACGTAGGCGTCCTTGCGCTCCCACAGCTCGAAGAGCTTGAGCAGCACTTCGATGCGTTCAACACGCACCTTGCGTGGCACGTGATAGAGCACGCCGTGCAAATCCATGTTCTCGTACGCCGTCAGCTCGCTATCGAGACTGGGGTCCTGAAACACGATGCCGAACGTGCGCCGCGCCTCGAGCTGATTGGTGACCGGGTCCAGGCCGTCCAGCTTCATGGTGCCGGAGGTGGGACGCTGGAGCGTGGTCAGCATCTGGATCGTCGTCGTCTTACCGGCGCCGTTCGGACCGAGGAACGCGAAGATCTCGCCTTTGGCGACGTCGAAGGACACGCCGTCAACCGCTTTGACTTCGCCGAATGTCTTGACCAGGTTCTCGACGTGAATCATTACGAAGCCTTCCTGCCAGCCGTGACGAACAGCAGCATGCCAACGATCGCCAGCTCGATCTTCCATATCGCAATGCCGAAAATCGCCAGGTCGGACAGAGCGAGTGCAAGCGCAGCTGCGCAGAGCAAGCCAAGGATGACATTGCGCATGGATCTGGGGAGACCTGCCGCGTGGTAGGCTCGGCGATGGTACATCACATTGACTATTGGGCCAACGTCCGAATCACGCCGGGTCGCGCTGGCCAGCGCGGTCGGCACCACGATTGAGTGGTACGACTTCTTCATCTACGGCACGGCTGCGGCCGTCGTGTTCGGACCGCAGTTCTTTCCGCAGGCGTCGGAGTTGGCCCGCACACTGGCGGCGTTCGCGACGTTTGCCATCGGCTTCATCGCCCGCCCGATTGGCGGCGTGGTGATGGGCCACTATGGCGACCGCTTCGGACGCAAGTTCATGCTCGTGTGGGCGCTGATGCTGATGGGTCTCGCCACGCTCGGCATCGGCTTCCTTCCAACCTACGCCCAGATCGGCGCGTGGGCGCCAGCGCTGCTCACCACACTCCGGTTCATCCAGGGATTTGCCCTCGGTGGCGAATGGGGCGGCGCGGTCCTCATGTCGGTCGAACACGCACCACATGGTCGTCGTGGCTTGTTTGGCAGCGTCGTCGCACTCGGTCTGCCCGCCGGCATCGTGCTGTCGAACCTCGTGTTCATCATCATCACGACGCTCCTTTCCCCGGAGCAATTCGCGGCGTGGGGATGGCGGATTCCGTTCATCGCCAGCGCAGTGCTCGTCGCTGTCGGCCTTTTCGTTCGACTGCGCGTCGCCGAGAGCCCGATCTTTGCCGACGTGCTTCGCGCGGGCGCGGCGCGGCGAATGCCAGTCATTGATGTCCTGCGAACTGACGCACGCACGGTACTGCTCGCCGCCGGCAGCTACGTTGGCATCAGCGGGCTCGGTTACATCCTGCTCGTGTACTTCGTGACCTACGCGACGCGTCAGCTTGGTCTGACATTGCCAACGGCACTCATGCTCATCGTGCTCGCATCGCTCGTCGGCGCGCCCGGGACGATGTATTTCGCACACTTGTCTGATCGGATCGGGCGGCGCCGCATCATGCAATGGGGGCTTGGCGCGCTGGTTCTGTGGTCGGCGATCTACTTCCCGCTCGTGGACACGCGATCGATCCCGCTCATCGCGTTGTCGCTCTGCGGGATGATGTTCCTGCAGGGCGCGTATCTCGGTCCGCAACCGGCGGTGTTCTCCGAGCTCTTCGCACCCGCGATCCGCTACAGCGGTGCGTCGTTGAGCCTGACCCTCGGGACGATCTTCGGCGGCGCGCTCGCGCCGTTCATCGCGACCACGTTGTACGGCGTCGCCGGCAACTCGTCGTTCATCACGGCGTACGTGACGATACTGTCGTTGATCTCGTGGCTGTGCTCGTTGGGATTGCGCGAGACGTATCAGAGTGATCTTGCGGCCGGCCCTGGGAAGGCCGGTCCGCGACCGGCCCTACGAGTCTGACGCGAAGTCCCGCTCTACTTAATCGCGAAGCCCGCACGCGGATTGAACTTCTTGCCGTCGGCGCGGACCGCATCGACCCAGATCGCCGCCGGCTTGCCGTCCTTCATCGGATTGCCGGTGATCGTCAGCTTCGTGCCGACCTTGAAGTCGCTTGGACGGATGCCCGACCGCTGCAGCGTCGTCGGTCCCTCGGCCTCGAAGCCCCACGTCGTGACCTTGCCGTCCTTCCCAGTTACGTCCACCCACAGCCACGAATGAGGGTTCGTGTATTCGAATTTCTTGACGACGCCTTCGACGGTGACAGTTTTTTTGTCGTCGAACATCGTCGCCGAATGGTGCGCCAGGCCGGGCACAGCCGTGACGACGAGAGCCCCCAGCGCGAGGACGGTGGTTGTCAACGCTCGAATCATGGCTTGCCTTTCTGCGACGCGTCGGTGGACGCGTCAGCGCCTTTGTCGAATGTGAATCCCCGGAACTGCGTCCCGCCGTCCTTCGTTTGCACGACCGCGTTGTTCTGGTTCTCCCCGCAGTTCCAGTAGCGGATCCGCAGGTTCTTATCAGGGTCGCTCAATTTGATGTACGACTGCTTGACGTACCACGGCTCGGCCAGCGCCGGCGGATCGTAGACCCACACGTCCGCGGCCAGCGTCTTGTCATCAGCCTTCCGCCAGATTTCCACGGTCTCGACTTGATCGGTGAAGTCGGGATGCGCTCGCTGATAAATCCCCGAGGACAACTGGTTGGTGTGAATCACGAGCTTTGGACCGTCCCAGAAACCAATCGAGTCGCCATTGGGGATCGGGTACCGATCGTCTTCCGGCACGTGATCGCGGCCGTCGGTGTAGACGCGACGGATATCGTTGACCATTTCGTTGATCAACCACGTCTGGTTCGGCGTGACGATGAACTCTCGAAGGAAGGGTTCGGTGAGCCAGCGCGGATGACCCGGAGGGGAGCAGGTCGAGATCGGATCCCACTCGATGCCCCTCTTCAAGTCTTCGATCCGCTTCATCATCTTTGCCTGATACTCGGGCGTCAGCTTCGCCGTCGGCAGCTCGCCCGGCTTCTGATCGGGATCGAAAGCGAAGCCGGCATTCGCTGGCCGTGAGTAGACGCCACTCCAGTCAGGCAGTTGTGTCCATTGCAGGGGCTTGCCGTTATTGGCTTCTTTCCGCAGCGCCTGATACAACTCGAACGCGGTCTTGTGTTGGCGGCCCAGCTCGATGTTCTGTTCCTTGGTGCGATCGGGCAGTACGCCTGTGAGTGGCGACGGCGTTGATGCGTCTGGCGCTTGTGCGATCTTCGTGCAGGCGGCTAGCAGCATCGCCAGACTCAAGAGCGCTCCCGCGGCGACAGCCCTTCTCATGCGCGACATTCAAACCTCCGATGAGTACGGGGGATTCTACTGCCTCGTCAGCGCTTAATCCTCGCTGACCTCTGCAGGCGACCAGACGTCCCGAGCGGAGGACGTGTGACAGGCTGTGCAGAACCTCCCGGCAGTTCGCAACCAACTGTAGCTGCTGAACTTGCCCGATCAGATGGGATTGGCAGATGACTTGTATCCTCGACAGAGACGACGACTCCCCAATGGTAGGAATCAGGGATCGGGAATCGGGAATCAGCTGTTCTGAATCGTGATTTCTGATACCTGAATCGTTTTAGGAGGTGGGACGTGAAAGCGTTGCTGACGGTGATGATGGCAGGCGTTCTCCTCGGCGGAGTGTTTGCGGACCGTGCCGAGGCCGGCGATCGTGGACATGGACGACGAGGGCATTCGAACGCGCGCGCCTACCGCGATGACTATCGTGCCTATGCGCGCCCGCGCAACGTCGTCGTGGTTCGCAACTATTACCGGCCGTACTACCGTCCGGCGCCTCGTGTGACCTATCGCTACTATCGCGGCGGCTATCTGCCGCCCGGATGGAGAACTCGAGTCGTGCCGGTGCCGGTGTATCTCGAGCCGGAGTTCGTGCCGGTGCCTTATGGCTACTCTCGCGGCTTCATCGATGGCCACGCGGTCGTCTACAACAGGAGCGGCTTCATTCTCGACATCGCC
>DATCXH010000400.1:0-8756 GCA_036565925.1 Vicinamibacterales bacterium | reverse complement strand
TTAGCCCTGGCGCCGCGAGCGTTCGCGCTCGCGGCACTCGTCGCGTTGCTGTCGGCCTCGCTGGACGCGCATGGCGTGTCGGGCAAGGACGCGGTGTACCTGCAGGGTCTCAACGGCCCCGCTATCGGACCATTGATGTATCTCGGCGCGAAGCACATGGTGACGGGCTACGACCATCTGCTCTTCCTCGTCGGGGTCATCTTCTTTCTCTACCGACTCAAGGACGTCCTGCTGTACGTGAGTCTGTTCACCATCGGCCATAGCATCACACTGCTCGCCGGAGTGCTCGGCGGCATTCGCGCCAACCCGTTTCTCATCGACGCCATCATCGGCTTCTCCGTCGTCTACAAGGCGTTCGAGAACATGGATGGCTTCAAGCGCTTCCTTGGCTTTCAGCCGAACACGCGCATCGCGGTGCTCATCTTCGGGCTCTTTCACGGTTTCGGTCTGGCCACGAAGCTCCAGGAGTTCGAGCTGTCGCCCAACGGCCTCGTCGCCAACATCGTCAGCTTCAACGTCGGCGTCGAGATCGGGCAGGGACTCGCTCTCACCGGCATCCTCATCGCGTTGACCTGGTGGCGTTCTCATCGCGCGTTCTTCGATCACGCGTTCGCGACGAACGCGTTCGTCATGGCGTGCGGATTCCTGCTCGTCGGCTTTCAGCTCTCGGGGTATTTCCTCTCATGACGACGGCATCTGACATCGAGACGAGTGTCGAGGCGAAACAGCGGCTTGGCGTCGCAGCGGGCGCGGCGCTGCTCGGTGCTGGCTTGATCCTGGTGATGTTCGTGTTGCCGGCCGAGTACGGTGTCGATCCACTTGGCACGGGCGCGTGGTTCGGACTGACCGAACTCGGAGCCACCGGCAAGGCGATCGAGGCGCTCGAAGCGGCGGCACCGAATACAGCGCAAGCCACCACGGTCGTCGGTCAACAAGCGCCGTTCAAATCCGAAACCGTGGACTTCGCGATCGGGCCGCGTCAGGGCATGGAATACAAGTACCGCCTCGACAAGGGTGAGGCACTGCTCTACTCGTGGAAAGCGACCGCACCGGTCAACGTTGAATTCCACGCCGAACCCGATGGTGCACCGCGCGGCTATGCCCAGACCTACGAGAAGGCCGAGCGTCAGACTGGCGCATCAGGCACACTGACCGCACCGTTTCCAGGCATTCACGGCTGGTATTGGGAGAACACGACCGATCAACCGATCACGGTCACGCTGACGTCGGCTGGTTACTACAACCTCTCCCACGAGTTCCGAAGCGGTCAGCCCACGAAGAACAAAACGTTTTAACGTTCTACCGTCCAAAGAGAGCAGGCACGATGCCACATCGATGTGCCACCTGGTGTGTTCTTGGAGTGCTCCTCTGCACGCCCCTCACCGCCGGCATCGCGGCGGCGCAGGAGCCTCTGACGCTTGGAGCCCAGGACGGGAACGATGGCACCGATGTGCTCGGCGCGTTTGGGGATTCGTTCAAGCTGCTCCTGATCGAGCACGCGTGGCGAATCGCGTTTCAAGAGAAGACGCGAGCCGAGCTGGGCGGGAAATTCTGGGTCGATTACCACCGCTCGGTTCGCATGCCTCGGCAGTGGGGAGATACCGACGCGGGCTGGGTCAACTATCTGGGACATCCGATACACGGAGCGGGCGCGGGGTACATCTGGCTCGATCACGATCCGTCGGCGCCGAGTGAGATCCGCATGACTCGGCGCTACTGGACCTCACGCATCCGGGCGATGGCGTTTAGCGCGGTCTACAGTCTGCAGTTCGAGATCGGGCCGCTCAGCGAAGCGTCGATCGGCAACGTCGGCATGCGTCCCGAAACGACGGGCTGGGTCGATTACGTGATTACGCCAATCGGTGCGTTCGGGCTAATCGTGGTTGAGGACGCGCTCGATCAATACGCAGTCAAATGGGTGGAGCAACGAGTCGGCAACCGCTATCTGCGCATGCTGATTCGGATGGCGGCCAATCCCGGCCGCACGCTCTCGAACAGCGCGAGCGGCAGGCCACCGTGGGCGCGGGACGGGCGACCCATCGTCTGGCGTCAGTCACCCTGAACATAACGACTACAGACGAGATCGAGCGCGTGCGTTCGTGGGGATGAACTATGCTTTGCCTGCTTCGGTGCGATGGAAGTGGAGATGAAGCAGGTGGGTCTGCAGGCACCCCCAGTTTGGGAGGCAGGAGTGCCTGCAGGACCTCACCCCGCGACTGGGCTTGCTCGATGCGAGGAAAGCAAGGGGGCCAGTCACACCGGATGCTATGTGAGTGTTAGACGTTGATCGTCGACAAAAAGCTCACTCGTTCTCCTCAAAAAGTCATCAAATGCCGAGTACACCTAATCGGGTAATCTCGCGCCGACGCATGCTGCAGAGTGCGGGAGGCATTCTCACCATCGCGGGTCTTCCCGCCTCCGGACGCTCAACACTCGCAGCTCAGGATTCACACGCTGCCTCAACTGATCTGACGGGGCGCGTCGCACGCTACATGTCCTCGACGCGCGAGCGCGCGTTGCCTCCCGATGTCACGCGTGAAACGAAGCACCGCATTCTCGACACGATTGCGGCGATGGTCTCAGGCGCACGACTCAAACCGGGAGAGGCTGCGATCCGATTCGCACGCGCACAGGGCGGCATATCAGAGGCGACTGTGCTGACCACTGCGATCAGGACGTCGGCGGTGAATGCGGCACTGGTCAACGCGATGTTCGCGCATGCCGACGAGACTGATGACTTCGAGCCGGTCACCAAGGCTCATCCGGGCTGCGCGGTTGTGCCTGCGGCACTGGCGATGGGCGAACGCACAGAAGGTTCGGGACAGGATCTGATTCGTGCCGTCGCGCTCGGCTACGACCTGTGCTGCCGATGGCTGATGGCACTTGGACCTAATCACGTACGGGGGACGCATCGCAGTGCGGAGGGCGTGAGCGCAACGATGGGCGCGGCCGCTGCGGCGGCATCGATGGCGCGACTCGATGAGAAGGGCATGCGCTACGCGTTGTCGTACGCGATTCAGCAGGTCTCGGGCGTGTGGAGCTGGGAGCGCGATGTCGAGCACGTCGAGAAGGCGTTCGACTTCGCCGGCATGGGCGCACGCAACGGCGTCACTGCAGCATTGATGGTGCAGCTTGGTTTCACTGGTGTTGAAGACGTGCTCGAGGGCGAACACAACGCGCTCGAGGCACACTCACGCGAGCCGAAACCGGAGGAGATGGCCCGCGATCTGGGCACGCGCTACTTCGTCACCGAAACGGCGATCAAGACCTTCTCGGTTGGGTATCCGATTCAGGCGGCACTCGACGCGTTCCTCGCCTTGCGTCGCGAGCATTCGTTGACATCGGCGACTGTCGATCGCATCGTGGCGACGTTGCCCGAGGATGGCGCGCGCATCGTCGACGACCGATCGATGCCGGATGTCAACCTGCAGTATCTGATCGCAGTTGCGCTCGTCGATGGCACCGTCTCGTTTGACGCGAGCCACTCGTACGCGCGCATGAGGGATCCGCAGGTGCTCGAGGTGAAACGGCGCGTCGACCTGATTGCTGACAAGGCCTTGATGGATCCCGCAGCGCCGCGCAGTGCACGCGTCGAAGTACGGCTGCGCGATGGACGTACGGTGACCCGCTTCACGCGGCACGCCCCAGGCACAAAGGAGAATCCACTCGACGCGGCAGGTGTGAACGCGAAGGCGCGCAGCTTGATGGAGCCCGTGATCGGCGCGCGACGCACGGCAGCAGTCATCGAACGCGTCCACGCGCTCGATAGCGTCAGCGATCTGCGCGACCTCGTCGCCCTCTTGCGTTCGTAGAGCAGGCGGAGAACACGGAGGAAAACCAAGCGCGTTTTCTCCGCGTCCTCCGTCACCGAACGCCGTAGAATCGCCGCGTGATGCTCCGGCGAGCGACTGGCGTAATCGTCTTCGTGGCCGCTGTCGCGACCGGACTCGCGCCATCGCTGTCCGCGCAATGGCCGGCATTTCCGACGCCGAACGTCCCCAAGACCGCCGACGGCCAACCCAACCCGCTCGGCCCCACCCCGCGAACACGTGAGGGCAGACCCGATCTCTCCGGCATCTGGGAGAACCCCGGCTGGCGCAATCTCGGCAACGGCGTCAGCGGCACCGGTGGATCCCCGGGCACGCCGGCGGTGCTGCCGCGCGGCCCCGGGCTCTTCTTCGACATCGGATCGGGTGTGCCCGGTGGTCTGCCCTTCCAGACATCGGCCGCTGCGCTCAAGAAGCGACGCATGGCCGACAACATGAAAGACAACCCGGACGCCCACTGCCTGCCGATGGGCAACATGCAGCTGCACACGCATCCGCAGCCACGAAAGATCATTCAGACACCGGATGTGATCGTGATCCTGTACGAAGGCAACGGCGGCGTCAGGCAACTGTTCACCGACGGCCGGCCGCTTCCGAGCAGCGATCCGCAGCCGTGGTGGTTTGGCTATTCGAGCGGTCGTTGGGAAGGCGACGCGCTCGTGGTGCGTTCGACCGGATTCAGAGATGGAGGTTGGCTCGACGTCAACGGCAGCCCGTTGTCGGATGCGGCCACTGTCACCGAGCGCTTCACTCGCCCGAACTTCGGCAACTTAACGATTGATATAACAGTGAACGACCCGAAGGCGTATACGCGCCCATGGACCGTCACGGTCAATCAACAGATCATGCTCGACACTGAGTTGATCGAGTTCGTTTGCCTCGAGAACGAGCTGTCGAGCAGACATTTCCGCTAGTCCCAATGCGCACGGCTCAATGCCGAATGCCACACGCAGATCTGAGCATTCAGTGTTGGCGTTAGGCATTGGTCGTTGGGAATTGGGCATTGAGCATTTGCCCAGAGAAAAGCAGGGGCGGCCGCACGCGCCGCCCCTACAAGGGGTACCCGAGACGGACTAGCGTGGTCCGTCTCTCCGAAGGCAACGTCCGCTTTCACCAAACTTGTCAGAGCACGGTGTCGGCGGTTGCTCGTCCATGAGCATGAGGCGTGCCCCGTTTGCACAGAATTAAATGTGCAGAAACAGGCGCGATCTGCGAGCTGCGCTCCGTCCTGCTCGAGGTTAATCCGTACTGTTGAATCCCTCAAATCCGACAATCCGAATTCAACTCCCAACGCTCACCTGCCAACCACGACGGATTTGCTAGTTGCCTTTCGCAGTTCGAGACGTAAGAATTTCCGTTTCGGCGCCCTATGGACTCGTATCAGGTTGCCCTCGTTGCCATTACCTTTGGCGCCGCTATCGTCAACGGCGCATTGGGGTACGGCTTTTCGTCGATCACCGTTCCGCTCGCGCTGCTGTTCCTCACCAACCGGGTACTGAACCCGGCCCTGGTGCCCATTGAGGTCGCTCTCAATGCCTACGTCCTCTGGGTCAACCGAGCCGCCCTGCCCCTCGTCTGGCGCCGCGTCCTCCCTATCGTCATCGGACTCGCGCCGGGGGTCATACTGGGCACCTCCCTGGTAGCGCAGGTCAATCCTGGCTGGCTGAAGTTTCTGACCTTCATCGTGCTGCTGCCGTTGATCCTGTTGCAGGCGGCCGGCTATCGCCGCCCTATTCAGTCGGAGAAATCCGTTGGGCTTGTGTTCGGCGGAGGCGTCGGACTGCTCTATTCAGTGACGACGATCTCGGGCCCGCCGCTCGCAGTGGCGCTGAGTAACCAGGGCCTGGCCAAACAGGACTTTCGCGCCGCGCTCGGGTTCATTCGTCTGGCCGAGTCATCGTTTACAGCCGTCGCGTACTACTACGCCGGCCTATATACCTTCGAGAGCATGGGGCTCATCCCCTACATCCTGCCGAGTATCGCCATCGGCGTCCCGATCGGCGCGGTCCTCATTCAGCACATTCGTCCGGAGACGTTTCGCAGAATCTGTATGAGCTTCGACGCGTGGATCGTCGCGTTCGGACTGTCAACGCTGCTGAAGGATCTTCACTTGGTCGAGAGCAGCCGCGCCTACCTCGTGATGGTCGCGGTCGGCGTGCTCGACAGCTGGCTGCTCTATCGCTTCTTCTCGGTGCAATTGCCGATGGTGAAGCAGGCCGAGTTTCTCGCTTCCACTGAACAGCGGGGCCGGTTGCACCCGGCTCCTGATCCCAAGGCCGCCTTTCCGCCTTCGCAAACGCTACGGCGAGACCTCGCCGAAGCGCTTCGCGCGGAGGCGGGCAGGCGGCCCGCCCAAGGAGACCATCTATGACACCTTCGGACGGCGCCTCCATTGCGTCGAAGACGCTGCTCGGATTGATCCAGGCGATTCCCGCCGAGCAGACGGCTGTCGTCGCTCCCGAACAGAACATTCGACTCACGTACGGCGGCTTGCGCAAGCAGGTCCAGGCCGTCGCGGAAGCGCTGGCCGCATCGGGGGTCAATCGCGGCGATCGCATCGGCATCGCGCTGCCCAACGGTCTGCCGAATGTCGTGACGTTCCTGGCGGCGTCGCTGGCAGGAACCGCGGCACCGCTCAACCCCGCGTACAAGGACGAAGAGTTCCGCTTCTATCTCGAGGACACCAACGCGAAAGTGCTGCTGCTTCCGCCTGACGGTCTCGACGAGGCGCGCGCGGCTGCCGCCGCATTGAAGGTCCCGATTCTGACGGTGGAGATGGATGGCGCGGGCAACGTCGGTCTGCACGGCGTGACCGGACGCAAGCCGGTGGCCGCGCCCGATTCAGATGACATCGCGCTGATCCTGCACACGAGCGGCAGCACCGGTCGTCCGAAGCGAGTGCCCTTGAGTCACGCGAATCTGTCGATCTCGGCGGGCAACGTCGCGCGCAGCTACTCGCTCTCGTCGAGTGACGTGTCGCTCTGCGTGATGCCGCTCTTTCACGTCCACGGTCTCGTCGCCTCCACACTCGCGACGTTATCGACCGGTGGCACGGTGGTCGTGCCGACGAAGTTCAGCCCGCTGTCGTTCTGGCAGACGGCGAAGGAACATGGCGCCACCTGGTACTCGGCGGTGCCGACGATTCACCAGTTGCTGCTCGCGCGCGTGAAGAAGGATGCGCCGCGTCCGGCCGGTGCCGAGAAACTTCGCTTCATCCGATCCTGCAGCGCGTCATTGCCGCCGCAGGTGATGCACGATCTCGAGGCCGCGTTCGGCGCTCCGGTGCTCGAGGCGTACGGAATGACCGAAGCCGCACACCAGATGGCGTCCAATCCGCTCCCCCCGGCACAACGTCTTCCGGGTTCGGTTGGACGCGGAACGGACGTGAAGATCAGCATCATGGACAGCGAGGGCACGCATCTTCCCGTCGGTGAGCGTGGCGAAGTCGTCATCAAAGGGCCCAACGTCGTCCGCGGCTACGAAAACAATCCTGAAGCGAACGCCTCGTCATTCGTCGATGGCTGGTTCCGTACTGGCGACCAGGGCGTCCTCGACGAGAACGGCTATCTCACGCTGACCGGCCGCCTGAAGGAGATGATCAATCGCGGTGGCGAGAAGATCTCGCCACGCGAGATCGACGAGGTACTCCTCGCGCATCCGAAAGTCGCTGAAGCAGTGGCGTTCGGCGTGCCGCACACGTCGTGGGGTGAAGAAGTCGCCGCCGCCGTTACGCTGAACGGCGAAGCGACCGAAGCGGAACTGCTCGCCTACTGCAAGGAGCGACTCGCCGACTTCAAACGGCCGAAGCAGATCCACATCACGACAGCTATCCCTCGCACCGCGACCGGCAAGATCCAGCGGCGCGTCGTCGCCGCGGCGTTCGCGCCGACCGCGTAAGACGCGTGAGGATTGTTATCGCAGGGGCCGGGGCGATCGGTGGCTATATCGGCGCGAAACTCGCCAAGGCGGGCGCCGATGTCGTGCTGTTCGCACGCGGTCCGCATCTGCAAGCCATGCAGACGCGCGGACTGCGCGTGACGAGCGCTGATGGCGACTTTGAAGTCCGCCCGCACGTCACCGGCGACCTCGGATCGATCGGCACCGCCGATGTCGTCTTTCTCGGCGTCAAGGCCCACGGACTGACCGCGCTCGCGCCATCGTTGCGCCCGCTATTCGGCCCGGACACTGTCGTCGTCAGCACACAGAACGGGATCCCGTGGTGGTACTTCCAGAACTACGGCGGTGAGCTCGATGGACTTCACCTCGAGCGCGTCGATCCCGGTGGCGTGATCGCCTCATCGATCGAGCCGAGACGCGTCGTCGGATCGCTCGCCTACTTTGCCACCGATATCGCCGAGCCTGGCGTGATCCATCACACGGAAGGCAATCGCATCTCGTTTGGTGAGCCCGACGGCAGCAAGTCGGAGCGCGCCAAGGCCATCGCCGAAGCGCTGATCGCGGCTGGCTTCCGTTGTCCGGTGACCGCGCGGTTCCGCCATGAGATCTGGGTCAAGCTGCTCGGCAACGTGGCGTTCAACCCGATCAGTGCGCTGACCGGCGGCACTCTGGAAGAGTTGGCGCGCCATCCGGACACATCGAAGGTCGTCCGCGAGATCATGACCGAGACCGAAGCCGTTGCCGCGAAGCTCGGTCTCGAGATGCCGATCTCTATCGATCAGCGCATGGCGGGCGCCGAAAAAGTTGGTGCACACAAGACGTCGATGCTGCAGGATCTCGAAGCCGGCCGGCCGCTGGAGCTCGAGGCCGTCGTCGGCGCAGTCGTCGAGCTGGGCGAACGGCTCGGCGTGCCGATGCCGTCAACGCGCGCGGTGTACGCCTGCGCGAAGATGCTGAATGAAAAGCGCAGGGGGTCGTAGAGGCAGGTCTTTAGACCGCCCGTCGTAGAGGCAGGTCTTTAGACCGCCCGTC
>DATCXH010001025.1:0-3523 GCA_036565925.1 Vicinamibacterales bacterium | reverse complement strand
TTCGTAAACCAGTCGTGAAAGAACGTGGCGTCGGTGCTGCGGTTGATCGCCCAGAAGAACGCGTTGCTGATCGCCTGCCCACGTACGGTCGATGTGCCATAGGTGGGCAGCAGGAATCCGGTGGAGCGCTGGTCCTCTCGAATCGGGTAGTAAATCATCGGAAGGTACATCACCGGCACGCCTTTGACGCGTAACGTGGTGCCCTTCGCAATCGCGTAGTCGTTGAGGTTCAGCGTGACGCTTCCGCTGGCGACCTCCCACCGCGGTGTCGGCTGGACGCACGTCGTAAACGCGCCGCGAGTCAGGCGGTACTTTCGCGGTCCGAGCCGCTCGATCATCTCGCCGTAGAAATACACATCCGCGTCTTGATTCCCGAACTGCCGGCGATCGGCCTGAGCTCCCAATGACATTAGCCCCTGCGCATCGTGAAACGTGCCGGTGCCCGTCGCGACGTCGTATTCGAGACGGTCTGCAGACAGACGCCCTTCTGCGGACGCGAAGACGACGTTGCCCTGGGCAATCACCCGGTTGGTGTCCTTGAACATCTCGACCTGGTCGGCGAACAGCGTCGTTTGCGGGCCGAGCGGCAGTTCGACCTGCCCGGTCAGCATGCAGTGGTCACCTTCGCACGTGAACGTATTGGAACGCTGGTTGATTGCGTCGAGCAGTCGGGATCCGGTGCTCGTCTCGCCCTGAGCCGGTGGTTGTTCAGCCTGCTGTGCAGCGGCCGTCCCTGCCAACAACAGGCACACGACGCACGACAGTCCGAAGGTTAGAAATCGCACAAAGCACGTAATTACCGGAGGATAGCACGCCGCTTCAGGCCGTCGCGCACGGCGCCCGCGAGGAAGATCGAGCCCGCCACGAGTACCAGCGGCGCCCGCTCGAGTGCTCGATCGATCGCGCGTTCGGCATCAGGTTCGGCGACCACATCGGCGGCGCCGGACGCGCGCAAATGACGCGCGAGATCCTCTGCCGGTATGGCGCGTGGCGTGGGAGCCGCCGTCGCAATCACCGACGATACGTGCGGCAGCAGCGTGCCGATGATGTCCTGCACGTTCTTGTCGCGCATGACGCCGATCACGAGCGGTGGACGTTCCGGGTGCCATCGCTCGAGATACGCGGCCAGCGCGCGAGCGCCTTCGGGATTGTGAGCCGCGTCGAGCAGGACCTGATGACCCTCGTCGAGTTGAATCAGCTCGAGCCGCGCCGGCCACTGGGCATCCGCCAGACCCTGCTCGATCGCGTCGCGCGAGATTGGGACGCCGCGCTGCCCGGCAGATTCAAGCAGACGAACGGAGACGACTGCATTCTGCGCCTGATGAGCGCCACGAAGGCCCAGCGTCACCGGGCCATACGTCGCCTGCGGCGTTTCGATGGTCACACGTGCTCGCCCGCCGATCATCTGTGTCGTGCAGCGGGAGTCACTGTGGCTCTCGACCAGTGTCGCGCCGCGTTCGGCGGCTACGCGCGCGATGACGTCGCGCGCCTGCGGCACGAGTGCCCCGAGCACGATCGTCATGCCAGGCTTGATGATGCCCGCCTTCTCGAAGGCAATGGCCTCGAGGGTGTGGCCGAGATGCTGCTGGTGATCGAAGTCGATTGTGGTGATCGCGCCGGCAACCGGTGAGATCACATTCGTTGCGTCGAACCGTCCGCCGAGGCCGACTTCAATCACGCCGACCTCGATCGAGGCCCGCCGGAATAACTCGAAGGCGACCGCCGTCGTCGCCTCGAAGAACGTCGGCTGAACGGGAAGGACGTTGATGGCTCTCAGTCGATCGGCACACGCCAGGACTTCGTCCACGACTGACTCGAGTGTGACCGTGTCAACAGGACGATCGTCGATGACGAACCGCTCGTTCAGATCGCTCAAATGGGGCGAGGTGTATCGCCCACTGCGGACACCCGCGGCGATCAACGCGGCATGTGCCATCGCGGTCACTGAACCCTTGCCGTTAGTGCCAGCGACGTGCAGGGACGTGAAGCTGCGCTCTGGATGACCAAGCGCCTCACAGAGCGTGGTGATGTTGTCGAGCCCCAGCTTGATGCCGAAGGTCTCGAGTGCGAAGAGACGGTCGAGCAGTTGAGAGGCCAACTAAGGAAGACTTTATGACTCGGGCGTCGTGGCGGCGAGCGCCGGAATCTGCTCCAACTCGGGTGATACGGTCCGCTCGGCGCGCATGAAGCGCAGGGCCCGGGCGAGGGTGGCCTTGAGGTCGCGTCGATCGACGATGATGTCGAGCATGCCGTGTTCGACGAGGAATTCGCTGCGCTGGAATCCTTCAGGCAGTTTCTGGCGAATAGTTTGCTCGATAACGCGAGGGCCGGCAAAGCCAATCAGCGCTTTGGGCTCGGCGATGTTCAAGTCGCCCAGCATGGCGAAGCTGGCGGTTACACCGCCGGTCGTCGGATCCGTCAACACCGAAATGAACGGCAAACGCGCACGATCGAGACGGGCGAGCGCGGCCGAGACCTTTGCCATCTGCATCAATGAGAGCGCCCCCTCCATCATGCGCGCCCCACCCGAGCACGAGATCACAATCACCGGTTGACGCCGATCGTGGGCGATTTCAATCGCGCGCGTGATCTTCTCACCGGCGACCACACCCATGCTGCCGCCAATGAAGGCGTATTCCATCGCCGCAACGACGACGTCGATGCCCTCGAGCCGGCCCGTGGCGACGATCACCGAGTCGTTGAGACCTGTCGCGGCGATCGTGCTTTTGAGCCGCTCGCGATAGGGCTTGGTGTCTGTGAACTGGAGAGGGTCGTTGGAGGTGAGATTCGAGAAATGTTCCTGGTAGCAGCCCTTATCAAAGAGCGCCTTCAGGCGCTCGACGGCACTGATGCGGAAGTGATGGGCGCACTTCGGGCAGACGTTGAGACTGACCTCGAGGTCCTTGTTGTAGATCAGTTGAGAGCATCCAGGACACTTGACCCAGAGGCCCTCAGGAACTCGGCTAGGTTTTTCGGCCGTGGAAGATGCAATTCGCTTCCGCGTTTTCTTGAACCACGCCATGCCTAACGAACTCTAACACGAACTGGCTCAAGGGGTTCACAGAGGCTTGGGCCCTGGGCTCTGGGCGTTGGGCTTCAGCCTTTGGACGTTTGGTTAGTGGCGTGGAGCGCTAAAGCCAAGAGCCTAAGGGCGAGAGCCGAAAGCCAGGTTACGTCCTCGGGACGTAGTACTGCGTCCCCCGGCCCATCCCGTTAATCTGCTTGATCAGATCGTCCAACGCTTCGTCGCTGCCGGCGAGGTCCAAGTGGGACGTTTCCACGACCAAGAGCGGGGTGCTCGTGTAGTGAAAGAAGAAGTGCTGATAGGCCTCGTTGAGTTCCTTGAGGTAGCCAGGCTCGGGGTCGAGCGTTTCGCGGTCGCTGTCCCGGGCGCGATCGCGAAGACGACGAATGAGGACGTCGGTCGGCGCTTGTAGATAGATCACCAAGTCGGGCGTCGGAACGTCTGCGGAGAGCAGATCGTACAGGCGCTGATAGATGAACAGTTCGTTATCGTCGAGAT
>DATCXH010000450.1:0-3233 GCA_036565925.1 Vicinamibacterales bacterium | reverse complement strand
CGGCCGGAAAGGTTCCGACGGACAGATCGCCGGCGCGCCCTCGGGCGGCCTGCTTCGCGAGGCGCCCCGCATGCTCGATGCGACCAAGGATGTCTTTCGTCTCGCGCAGGAAGGCGCGGCCGGCATCCGTCAATGCCACATGATGACGGCTCCGATCGAGCAGGGCGACACCAACGGCCACCTCGAGCTGGCGAATCTGCTGGCTGAGCGAGGGTTGCGACGTGTTCAGCCGGGTCGCGGCCCGCGTGAAGTTCAATTCTTCGGCGACGGCCAGGAAGTACCGCAGATGCCGCAGTTCCACCCGATCAGGCTAGACGGCCCGGTCAAGAACCGCAAGATGGATCACCCGTGGTAAGTCGTGGAACGTCTCACGAACACTACGGAAAAGTCTCTCCCCTCGGCTCCTCTTCGCCGTAGACTGACGCACCGTGACAGACATGCGACAGAAGCGCTGGATTGCGGGCGTGCTTCTCACTGCGGGATTCGCCGCGTCACTCGTGTCGGCGCAGTCGGGTTCGCGAACTTGGTGGGCGCCGGGCCAGGGGACGCCACTGGCCGAGTTCGTAACCTTCCAGAACGATCGCGGCCAGGTCGGCGTACTGAATACGTCCGGGGCCGTGCAGACGAAGGGTCATCCGTTCTTCGAACCCATTGGCACGAACGGCCGCGCGTGCGTGACCTGTCATCAGCCGGCAGACGCCATGTCGCTGTCAGTGCAGACCGTCCGCGAGCGATGGGAAGCAACCCGCGGCAAGGATCCGCTGTTTGCGGCAGTAGACGGGATGAACTGCCCCAACCTGCCGCCCGACGATCCCCGCTCGCACTCGCTGCTGCTCGAGCGCGGCCTGATCCGGGTGTCGCTGCCGTGGCCGCCCAGGCGTCCAGACGGCACCCGCATCGATCCCGAGTTCACCATCGAGGTCGTCCGCGATCCGGGCGGCTGCAACACACACCCCACTTATGGGCTCGACAGCGCGAATCCGTCGGTCTCGGTGTATCGCCGCCCGCGCCCGGCCGCCAACACAAAATACACGACGCATCAGGGCTTCGGCGTCGGTCCGTTCATTGCCAAGAGCGGCCTGCCGACGGCCACCGATCCCGTCACGGGCAGGCCGACGAGTATGAATCTGATGTCCGATGCGCGCGCGGCGACTCTCGCCGTGCAGGCGGAAGACGCAGCGACACAGCATCTGCAGAGCGCGAATCCGCTCACCGCCTCGCAGATCGCACGTATCGTCGAATTCGAAGGACAGGTCTACGTCGCGCAGGCGTCGAGCACGATTGCAGGCAGCCTCGTCGAGGCTGACGGTCCTCCCGCATTCGGGCCACGACATCTTGCCGCCGGTGATGCCGGGGTGCTCGGGAACAACACCACGCGGTACGTCTTCCCGATGGGCGGCAAGTGGGCAAAGCTGGAGCGGACGGGAAATGCGCTGGACGACGCGCGCAACGCGGCGCGCGAATCGATCGCCCGCGGGCACGACGTATTCATGTTCCGCACGTTCTGGATCAAAGACTCGATGCACCTCAACACGGTGGGACTGGGCAACCCCACCAAGCGAACCTGCGCCACCTGTCATGGCATGCACATGACCGGCCTGGACACGGTCAACGGGTGGATGGATATCGGCACGACGAATCTGCCGTGGGCCTCGGAAGTGCCGTTGAATCCATGGAACGAGGCCAAACCGCAGATGCCGCTGTTCCGCATCACGTGCAAACCGGAGGTCAGGCCGCATCCGTTTCTCGGCCGCGTCATCTACACCCAGGATCCGGGGCGGGCGTTGATATCCGGCCGGTGCAACGACGTCGGCACGATCGTCATGCAGCAGTTCCGCGGGCTCGCGGCACGGGCGCCCTATTTCTCGAACGGGTCGGCGGCGACGCTGCGCGAGCTGGTGGACTTCTACGATCGCCGCTACAACATCGGCTACTCGGAGCAGGAAAAAACGGATCTGGCCAACTTTCTGGGGGCACTCTGATGACGATGCGATGCGGCGGTCGCTGGGGAGCGTTGCTGGCGGGATGGCTCGCGGCGTCGGCGGTCGGCGTCGCTCAGCAGCACACGAACTTCGTGAGCTGTCCGATCGTTCGAGACACGTCGTCCGTCCCGTGCTGGCTTGCGGAGTACGACGGCGAGCTCTACTTCCTCACCCTGCAGACCGACGTCAGCGCGCCGGTCACGCCGCCATGGCTGGGTCATCGTGTGCTGGTCGAAGGAACGGTGTCCGAAGAGCCTCGTATCTGCGGTGGCAAAGTGCTGAAGCCGGTGCACCTGTCGGTGCTCGATCGCGACGCGTCGTGCACCACGATGCTCCCAGCCGAAGAGCGCTACAACCTCACGTTCGAGCCGCCGCGACCTCCCGGCCCGAGCAAGGGTCGCCTGGCCTTCGACAATGCCCCGGCTGCTCGCCCGTCGCCGCGTGAAGTGTCAACCAGGGAATTCGTCATTTCCTATGCCTTCGACGGCATGGTCGCCTTCAATCACGCCGGCGTGCTCACCCAGATTCTGGAGTTTGCCCGCACGGCGAACGCGAGAGAGATCGAGATCGTGGGTCATCGCGGCGCCGTCCGTCTTTCCAACGGACAAACGATGATGGAGGAACCCGCCATCGGGAAGAAGCGTGCCGAACAGGTTGCGATGCTGCTCCAGGGTGCGAATCTGACCGCACCGTCTTACAAGGTCAGCTGGCATGACGAGGCCGCTGCGGCCAGCGGCATCGATGACTACCTCTCTCGTCGCGTGGTCGTCACGGTGCGTCCACAATAGCGCGGCCATTTTGGCAGCGAGTGATTTTCCCGCGACAGCATCAGTCTGTGTGCGCGCCTCATTCTACGAACACGATTTCGCCGAACCGCGACGGAACGTGCGGCCACGACTCGGTGTTCTGCGGATCGGACCAGATGCTCATGCGCCGGTTCGGCTCGACGCCGTCCCAGCGATTGAAATTCACCTTCCAGACCGCGCCCACGGCCGGTGGACGACGTGACAACTCCTCGAAATTCGGCCACGGGATCAGCGCCTCGAGGCTCCAGCCGCTGTCGGTGTCGGTGCGAACGTTCAGCGACCCGCGGAGGGACGTCGCGATCTTCACGCCGGTGGCATCGAAGCGCTTGAACAGCGTGCGGCTGTTGTAGTTCAAGTAGTCGTACAGCACGCCGCGTGCGTTCATCTCGAATCCGTAATACACCGCCTCCTGCTGCGGGTTGGGGTTGATGAAGATCTCGACCGC
>DATCXH010000065.1:0-2215 GCA_036565925.1 Vicinamibacterales bacterium | reverse complement strand
GCGGGTCACGGCTTCTCCGTCCATCGTCTCGCGGTGCGCGAGATCCCGCGCAGCGGTACGCCCGAACAGTTGCTCGACTACTACGGCATCTCTGCTCGTCACATCGTCGAGGCGGTGACAGAAGGCAGGCAGGTCTGACGATCGTCAAGGCTGGGCTCTTGAAGGCGGGTCTAAAGACCCGCCTCTACGTTCGGGGTCTAAAGACCCACCTCTACGTTCGGGGTCTAAAGACCCGCCTCTACGTTCCGGGTCTGAAGACTCGCCTCTACGGAACGCTCGCACTCGTCGCGATTTTCACCCTCAGTTCACGCGCGCAGACGGGACCACCCGGCATGCGCGATCCGGCCTGGTCCCCCGACGGCAAACGACTCGCGATCGCCGTGATCGATCGCATCTGGACGATGCAGCCGGATGGGCGGGACGGGGCTGAGCTCACCAAGACACCAGGGGTGGAGCGTGAGCCTGCGTGGTCGCCCGACGGCAAGCGCATCGCCTTTGCCGCCGATCGTGGCGACGGTTTCGACCTCTACGTCGTGGGAGCGCACGGCGGTATGCCCGAGCGTGTAGCCCAGCTCGAGGGCGACGAGCGGTGGCCGTCGTGGACACCGGATGGCCGCATCGTGTTTGCCAACCGCGCGTCGGATACGACGCAGTGGGATCTCTTCGTCATCGATCCTGATGTGGCGACCGAGAAACGGATTCCGTTGCGGCTCACGCAATCACAGGACGATGAAGTACAGCCGCGCGTATCGCCAGACGGGCGACGGCTGGCGTTTGCGTCGAATCGCGGCAACGACGAAGGCGACTTCGATATCTGGCTGATGCGGCTGTTCGACAAGAACACGCCTGATGAAACCGGTGGCCGCGGTCCAGCGTTTCGCTTTGCACGGCTGGCCGGATATGAGGGACATCCGGCCTGGTCGCCAGACGGCACGCGGCTGGCCTACTACGCGGTTCGCGACGGATTGGGTTCGACGTGGGTGGCGGGTGTCGTGCCGCTGAACGAGTCAGTTGTGGGAGCAAGCCGGGCGGTCTCCGCGCTTGGCGCGATGGCGCCCAGGCCAGTGGCGCCACCGGTGCTTGCGTCGCGTCATGGCGGAACGATCGCATGGTCGCCTGATGGGCAGACATTGGCGATTGGTGAAATTGCCGAGCCCGAGCCGTCCTACAACGGCAACCCCGAACGCGATCGATCCGAGCCTCCCGCGCTCTTCAGCCTTGGCCGTGCCTATCAGTTGTGGACCGTTCCTGCGCCACGCACGGTGGACGAGGGCGGACGAACGGTGCTCTCACCGACAGTCCCCTCGCCGGCTGCGCTGACCCGCACGTTTGACAGCGTATGGAGCACGTTGCAGCGCCTTTACTACGACTCGGGCGGCGCCTCGGCACAGTGGGAGGCGTTGCGCGCCGAGTATCGTCCTCGCGCAGAGCAGTCGCGGACGCAGGCGGCCCTCGAGGATGTCGTCGACCAGATGGTGGCGCAGCAGCCGCTGGTCAAGCCGGTGGTGAGCTCATCGCGAGCCGTCGTCGTCTCCGCGCATCGGCTGGCGTCTGCGGCCGGCCGTGAGGTACTCGAACGTGGTGGCAGCATTGTCGATGCCGCTATCGCGGTGTCATTCGCGTTGGGTGTTGTCGAACCCGATGCGTCAGGGATCGGCGGCGATGGACAAGCAGTTCTCTATCTGAAGGGGATGTCCGAGCCGACCGTGATTGAGTTCAAGGATCAGACGCCGCGTGCGGCGACGCTCGATACGCCGGGGCTGCTGCGCAACGGACGTCTGCCGAGTGACGGACCGATGTCGGTCAACATTCCTGGCGTCGTGGCTGGACTCGATTATCTCTACACGAAGTACAGCAACAAGCGTGTGAGTTGGGCCGATCTGATCGCCCCGGCCATCAAATATGCGGATGAGGGTTTCGTGCTCGACGCGACGCTTCCGTCGAGCGTTGCCGAGGGACGGCAGTGGTTTCAGAAGTACACCGCCTCATCACGGATTTTTCTGCCGAACGGACGCGTTCCTCGTGTCGGTGACAGGTTCTTCAACCGCGACTATGCGACGACGTTGAAGACGATTGCCGGTGAGGGCGCGCTGGCGTTCTATCGCGGATCGATCGCGAAACGCATTGCTGCAGACATGTCGGTCAACGGCGGGCTGATCACCGAAGCCGACCTGGCGCAGTATCGCGCGATCGAGCGGAAGCCAGTGTCCGGCCG
>DATCXH010000808.1:0-2111 GCA_036565925.1 Vicinamibacterales bacterium | reverse complement strand
GTAGCGACGAACGTTACCGTCACCTTGAAGATCGGCGGCATCGTCGAAGACGTCACCGTGCAGGGCGCGCTGCTCGGCACTGCGGCAACGGGCAAGACCACTCTGCCCGTGAAAGATATGCCGATGACGATTAGCATGGTCCCGGGCCAGGTCATCCAGGAGCAGGGCGCCAACGATCTCGTCGCCGCGCTGCAGAACGTGCCGGGTGTGTACGCGTTCACCAACTACGGCATCTACGAGGGCTACACCTTCCGCGGCTTCGTCGATCTGTTTCCCTCGCTCGCCAATCAGCTGCTCGACGGCGTACGCCACGAAGGCAATCGCATCAACACACAGCTCGCCAACATCGAGCGCGTCGAGGTGCTGAAGGGCCCTTCGTCTGCGTTGTACGGCGGTGGTGCGATCGGGGCGACGGTCAACTTGATCCGCAAGAAACCGTCGGCACAACCTGCCTACGATGCGACGTTTGCCGGCGGAAGCTGGAGCACCGGACGCGCACAGTTCGGCGCCACCGGCCGCCTCGGCTCCGACGCCACGCTCTATCGCTTCGACTTCGGCGCCGAGACGAAGGAAGGCTACCGCCACAACGAGACTCGTCGCGTGCAGATGACGCCGTCGCTCGCCTGGCGCGTCGGCACGGGCAATCAGATCAACGTCTATTACACCTTCTCGCGTGACAACTTCGCTGGCGACGCAGGCATCCCGCTGGTGTTCCCTGGCGAAGGCGACGTCGCGCAGTTCTTCCCCGCGATCCCGCGCGATCGCAACTTCCGCACCCCGATTGACAACGCGACCTCGTACGACCACAGCCTGCAGGTCGCCTACGCGCGGCAGATGAACAACTCGTGGGGCTTTCGCAACACACTGTCCTACCGGCCCGTGAACGACGACTACTTCCTCTCCGAGTTCATGTTCGTCGAGGACGATGGCACGACGGTGTATCGGGAGTTCCTGCAGTTCACGCACCATCGGCGGCCGCTGACCAATCTGGCGGAAGTGACTGGACGCGTGCAGGGCGCCGGTGAGCACAATCTCGTGTTCGGCTGGGAAGGACAGCATTACAGCAATCACTCGAACACGGTGGGCGACATCGGCGTCGTGTTCGCGGAACCGATCGATCTGTTCAACCCCGTCGAAACCCAGGGCCCCGTGGACGAGCCGCTGACGCGCATCGCCTACTTCACACACAACACCAACGGGTTCTACGCGCAGGACAACATCACACTGGGACCAAAAGTGAAGCTGATGGTCGGCGGACGCTACGATGTTTTCCGCCGCACCAGCCACAACAACCCGGTGGACGACGGCCTCGAGACGGAAGGCACTCTGCTCCGCCGCGAAGCAGAAGCCTTCACCGGCCGCGTTGGCGTCGTCGTACAGCCGGTCCCTACTGTCGATCTCTATGGCTCGGTCGCGAATTCGTTCCGCCCACTGACGCAGGCGCAGCCTGACGGCACAACGCTCGATCCCGAGACGGGGCGGCAGGTGGAATTCGGCCAGCGCTTCCGGATGGCCGGCGGCCGCGTGCAGCTCAACACCGCCATCTTCCACATCGTGCGGCGAAACGTTGCCTTCTCGCGTCCGGGCGGCGTCTTCGATCAGGCGAGCGAGGAGACGTCGAAGGGGTTCGAGGCCGATATCACGACCTCGCCGGTGTCAAACTGGCGAATCAACGGCGGCTATGGCTACACCGACGTCACGTTCGGCGATTATCTCGTCAACGCGACGACCAACCTGCGCGGCAATTCCGACATCATGGCCCCCAAACACAGCTTCTCGATCTGGACCGCCTACGATTGGGCGAACGGCTTCGGCATCAACGTGGGAGCACGCGCGCAGAGCAAGGTGTTCATCGACCGCACCAATACGCTGACCTTCGACGGCTACGGTCTTCTCAATGTCGGCGCCCGCTATCGTCGCGGTTCGGTCGAGTACGCGGTCAACGTAAACAACCTGACTGATACGGAGTATTTCGCGTCAGTCCTGTATGACACGCAGCTGTATCCGGGCGAACCCATCAACGTCCTGGGTACCGTTCGTATCCGTTTCCGCTAACGTTCCGCGAGGAACACACGTGGGGCGGGTCCTGTTCTATGGACCCGCCGCCTCCC
>DATCXH010000525.1:0-3086 GCA_036565925.1 Vicinamibacterales bacterium | reverse complement strand
GGTTATCGCTTCGCGGATCTCTCGTAGGCATCAAGCGCCAGATTCAACTCGAGCACGTTCACGCGAGGCTCGCCCAGGAAGCCGAGTTGCCGGTCTTCCGTGTGGGCCTGCACGATGCGACGCATCTCCGTTTCGCTGATCCCGCGCTCGCGCGCGACACGCGGGACCTGGAAGTCCGCAGCGGCCGGTGACAGATGCGGATCGAAGCCTGACGCCGAGGTCGTCACAAGATCGACCGGCACGGGCACGTTGGGATTCTCCTTGCGCGCGAACTCGACGTTGGCCGTCACCGCCTCGATCAGCTTCTTGTTGGTTGGACCGAGCTGACTGCCAGTGGAGTTCGCCGCGTCGTAGCCCGTACCTGCCGCCGACGGGCGCGAACGGAAATAGCCAGGCGACGAGAACCCCTGGCCGATGATGCGCGACCCAATCACCTTCCCATCACGTTCAAAGAGCTGTCCATCGGCCTGGTCGGGGAACACGACCTGTGCGATGGCCGTGATCGTCAGCGGATAGATCACCCCGAGCAGCACCGTCGTCACGACGGTCATACGCACGGCGACGAGAAGATTTCGAGACAGATTCATGATGTCACCCTACGGTCCGGCTGCCTTCGACCTTACTTAGGCCAGGGACGCCGGACACTACGCCAGGCCAAGCGTCGTAATCACTACGTCGATCGCCTTGATGCCGATGAACGGGATGATGATCCCGCCGATGCCATAGATCAGTAGATTGCGCTGCAGCAACGCGGCGGCGCCTTCCGGCCGGTACCGCACGCCGCGCAACGCGAGCGGAACCAGCGCGACGATGATCAACGCGTTGAAGATCACCGCCGACAGGATCGCGGATTGCGGTGTTTTCAGTCCCATGATGTTGAGCGCGGCGAGCATCGGGAACGTCGCCAGGAACATCGCCGGAATGATCGCGAAGTACTTCGCCACGTCGTTGGCAATCGAGAACGTGGTCAGCGCGCCGCGCGTGATCAGCAGTTGCTTGCCGATCTCGACGATCTCGATCAGCTTGGTCGGGTTCGAATCGAGATCGACCATGTTGCCGGCTTCCTTCGCAGCCTGCGTGCCGGTGTTCATCGCTACACCGACGTCAGCCTGGGCCAGCGCCGGAGCGTCGTTGGTGCCGTCGCCGGTCATCGCGACGAGCTTGCCTTCGGCTTGCTCGCGTTTGATCAGCGCCATCTTGTCTTCCGGCGTCGCTTGCGCGAGGAAGTCGTCCACCCCCGACTCCGATGCAATCGCCGCTGCGGTGAGTGGGGTGTCGCCGGTGATCATCACCGTCTTGATGCCCATGGCGCGAAGATGTGCAAAGCGCTCACGTATCCCACCTTTGACGACGTCCTTGAGGTGAATGACGCCGAGGGCCCGTGCACCGTCGGCCACGACGAGTGGCGTGCCCCCTACCCGCGCAATACGATCGACGATCTCCTGCAGCTCGGGAGGCACCGCTCCACCCTTGCTGGTCACCCACCGCCGGATGGCATCGGCCGCTCCCTTGCGAATCTCGCGGACGTCAGCATCGCGCTCAGGCAGACCGCCACTGGCAGCGACGAGCACGCGCCTCGTGGCGTACAAGTCAACGCCCGACATGCGAGTCTGTGCGGTGAAAGGGACGAACGTCGCGTGTTGCGGCGACAGCTCTCGGCCGCGGAGCCCATATCGCCCTTTTGCGAGCACAACGATGGACCGCCCTTCGGGCGTTTCGTCTGGTAGTGATGCCAACTGGGCGGCGTCGGCGAGCGTCGCATCGCTGATGCCTGACAGTGGCACGAACTCAGTCGCCTGGCGATTGCCGAGCGTGATCGTTCCGGTTTTGTCCAGCAACAGTGTGTGCACGTCACCGGCGGCCTCGACGGCACGCCCTGACATCGCAAGAACGTTGTGCTGCACCAGCCGGTCCATGCCGGCGATGCCGATCGCCGAGAGCAGGCCGCCAATCGTCGTCGGGATGAGACAGACCAGCAGCGCGATCAGCACGAACAACGACTGTGGCGCGCCCGAGTAGATGGCGAACGGCTGGAGCGTGACGACCGCGATCAGGAAGACGATCGTCAGACCTGCGAGCAGAATGTTCAGCGCGATCTCATTGGGTGTCTTCTGACGCTCGGCGCCCTCGACGAGCGCGATCATGCGATCGAGGAACGTCTCGCCAGGATTCGCGGTGACCTGAACGCGAATCCAATCTGACAGGACCTTCGTGCCACCGGTCACTGCCGAGCGATCGCCGCCCGATTCGCGGATGACCGGCGCCGACTCGCCAGTGATCGCGCTCTCGTCAACAGAGGCGACGCCCTCGATGATCTCGCCGTCTGCGGGAATCACCTGTCCCGCTTCGACGCGGACGATGTCGCCCTTGCGGAGCGTAGTCGCGGGAACCGTTTCGGAGCTGCGGTCCTCACTCTCGCGCCTGGCTGTCGTCTCGGTCTTGGCACGTCGCAGCGTATCCGCCTGTGCCTTGCCACGGCCTTCCGCCATCGCTTCGGCGAAGTTGGCAAAGAGCACCGTGAGCCACAGCCACAGCGTGATCTGCAGCTCGAACCCGATCGCGCCAGTGCCGGTAGCGATGTGCTGAATCAACTGGATGGTGGTCAGCAGGCTGCCGATCTCCACCACGAACATCACTGGATTGCGCGCCATGATGCGCGGATGAAGCTTTCGGAACGAATCGGCCATCGCTCGCTTCACGAGAGCGGAATCCCAGATCGAGCGCGACCGAGTCGTTGCGTTCGTAGTCATCAGAACACCTGCCCGTTCTGCATCAAGAAGTGCTCGACGATCGGCCCGAGACTCAAGGCCGGGAAGAACGTCAACGCCCCGACGATCACGATCACGCCCACGAGCAGTGTGGTGAAGAGCGGTGTCGTAACGGGGAACGTGCCGAGCGATTCAGGAATGCGCTTCTTGCGGCTCAGGCTGCCGGCGATCGCGAGCGGCGGAATGATCATGAAGAACCGCCCGAACAGCATCGTCAACCCGATGGTCGTGTTGTACCAGAGCGTGTTCGCGCCCAGGCCGCCGAATGCTGACCCGTTGTTCGCCGCGCCAGACGAGTAGGCATACAGCATCTCAGAC
>DATCXH010000744.1:0-2561 GCA_036565925.1 Vicinamibacterales bacterium | reverse complement strand
GTCGGCGCGATGGCTCGCTCGCCGGCGTCGCGTTCGTCCGCGAACCGCGCGACGGTACTGATCCGCGACTTCGGGGAATCCGTATCGCCACGCTGTCGGATATCGTCTATCACGAGGCTGAGCCGCAGGTTGCCGCTGCCTTGGTTCGGAGCGCCGAGCGGTGTGCCAAAGCCCTTGGCGCGCACGCCATCATCTCGAGCGCGACCGTTCCGGGGTTGTCCGGATTGTTACGCTCGCGTGCATGGATCCGTATGCCGCGGACATTTCACTTTTCAACTCATGACTTCGTCGGCGGCGACCCACGCTTTCCGACGTCGCTCGACGATTGGTGGCTGACTCGAGGAGACGGCAGGTCGGACGGTGGCCTCTGAGCGCCGCGTCGCCATCCCATACCCATATCGAGGGAAGAATGACTGAAGGAACGACCAGCAGGCTGGAAGAGGTCTTTCGCGCGGCGCTCGACTTCGGTCCCACAACGCCGGTAAGTGGGCTGACTCAGGAGAGTGAGCCGAAGTGGGATTCGGTCGCGCACGTCCTGATCGTCTCCGGCATCGAGAGCGAGTTCGCCGTGACCATCGACGCCGCGGACAGCCTGCGCATCACGTCATTCGAAGCCGCGGCAAGGGCTCTCGGCGACCTGGGCGTGGAATGAGCCAGGTGCAGTCTCTGCCGGGAGTACCGGCGCCGATGACCTTTCTCGAGGCGCATCGCTTCCTCGCGTCATTCAAGGGTGGAACGCCGGCGTCGCTGCTCGTCGCCATGTCGGGCACGGCCCTTCAGCTCGAGATGTTCGTCCGAGCATCCGCAGCGCGACGCGGGATCGATGCGACCGTGCGAACGCTCCCATTCAACACGATCGCGCAAACGCTCGCGGGTATGCCGCCGGAAGCGGAACGTGAAGTCTTCCTGCTGTGTCCTTGGGACTTCGTTCCGGAACTCGACTGGCGATCGGGAATTCCTTCGACACCATCATCTCCGCAAGCGCTCCGCGAGCGCGCGGAGGTCATGGCGGGGCGCGTTCGGGCGCGGCGCGGCCCTGGCGTTCTCTATCTTCCGGCGCCGGTCCCGCCGATCTTCGCGCATCCCGACGAGATTGCGTCGCTCGATCATTGGTTGACGTCGTTGGCGCTGTCGCTCAACGCTCGGCTGCTGCCACGGGACGCGTTTTCGCTTGGCGGATTTCTCGTCACCGGGTGTCCGCTCACTAGTCGGTCGCTCGGCGCTCTCGCGGACGAGGTCGTCGACGTCGCGTTCCACGTGCCCGCTCCACGCAAGGTGCTCATCACCGACCTTGATAACGTAATGTGGGCGGGCGGTATCGCAGAAGAAGGACTCGACGGGATCGCGTGCGGCCCGGACGGCAAGGGTTTTCGACATCACGTATATCAGCGTTTCCTCAAGAAGCTTCGGCACGAGGGCACGCTGCTCGGGGTTGTTAGTCGCAACGATCCAGACGTCGCCGCCGGTCCGTTCAAGGCCGGTCGCACCTGCCTCGACGAGTCCAGTTTCGTGGGTTTTATAGCGAGCTATCACGCCAAGTCTGCACAGATTCGCGAGCTCGCCTCGCGGCTCAACCTCGGCCTCGATTCGTTCGTGTTTGTCGACGATAACCCGATCGAGTTGGCCGAAGTGTCGTCGGCGATTCCGAGCGTGCATTGCGTTCCCTTCCCTGATCGTGACGACGCGATGCCAGCGTTCCTTTCCGAGCTGCAGCACCTGTTCGCTCGCACGGTAGTCACCGCAGAGGATCGTGAGCGAACCGAGATGTATCGACGGCGAGCAGAGAATGTCGTGGCCAGCGATCTGGCAGGCGCCGATCTCGGCGCCTTTCTCCGCGAGCTTGAGATGTCTCTCACGATACACGATCGCAGCGGAGGCGACCGGACGCGGGCTGTCCAACTCATCAACAAGACGAATCAGTTCAACCTCAACGGGCACCGCATCACGGACCATGACATCGCCGCCGCGCTCAATACAGGTGGACGTCTGTTCAGTGCAAGCCTGAGCGATCGGTCGGGAAGCCACGGCGAGATCCTGTCGTGTCTGATCGACGCCAATGGCATCATCACGTCGTTCGTGATGTCCTGCCGCGTCTTTCAGCGTCGCATCGAGTACGCGTTCCTTGCCTGGCTTGCAACGCAGCCCAACCCGCCGGTCGGCATGACGTGGACAGCGACACAACGCAATGAGCCTTTCGCGATGTTTGTGAGCGAGCTCCTGGGAGCGCCGGCCGGCGACGATCGGCTTATTTCGCTCAACGCGGCGATCCTGCGTGATCGCTTCGCCGCGGACCTCGAGTTGTTCACAGTCAGCGCGTGATGTCGAAGAAACTGGGCGGGGCACGCGAGCTGTCTTTTCCACAGGGTGCGCACTTCGCCTTCACCGTGATGGATGACACGGACGACGCGACGCTCGAGAACGTCGAACCGATTTATCGTCTTCTCGAGACGCTCGGCATGCGGACCACGAAGACCGTATGGTCGATGCCCTGTGAGGAAGGCAGTCCCGATTTTGCCGGATCGTCGACGCTGGACGACAGCGCGTATCGTGAATTCGTGATC
>DATCXH010001259.1:0-3910 GCA_036565925.1 Vicinamibacterales bacterium | reverse complement strand
GACGTCGCCGAGCCGACGGCGCCTGCGTTCGACCGATCCGCCGTCGCGATATCGAAATCGGCGCTGTCTGATACGAGCTGTTTGTCCGCCTGCGTACGACGCTGGGCGTACTCGGCGTCGGTGAGGAACCGGCGCTCGCCGTACTGTGCCTGCCGCTCGAACGGCACACTCAACTCGGCCTCGCTGCTGAACGTGCCCTGCAGATCCGGATCACCCCATGGGGTCTTGGGAACGGCTGGCCCCTGCGCGGACGTCACGCTGCTGAGCAGAGCGACGGCAATCAATCCGGCGAGAGCTCCTGTGATCGCGACCACACGCCTCGTCCTCATCTCGGACCTCCTGGCTGGTTGCTGGTTGGTGCGTATTGGTTAGTGGAGTGGTGTCCTGTATGAAGTCGGCCTCCGGCTCTCAATCAACCACCAACCACCAACCACCAACCGATTGGCATTCTGCGGTTCGCCCATGCTCGTGTCGCCCAAAAACCGCTCAAATTACCGTGTCTTCTCCGGTGCCTTGCCGTCACGCCTGGACACACGCGCAAATCGTGCATCGTCGCGCAGGCTCTCCATCTTCGGATCGATTTCGATGGAATACAGGAATGCCGAGTTCTCGTGGTACGCGCGCTCCAGCTCGGTGAATGCCTCGGTGCGCTGGCCGAGCGCGTCGCGCAACATGGCCATGTAGTACGCGTCCACGTACTCGGTCCGTCGAAGCTGTTCGAGGTTGCCCAGGATGCGTCGCGCATCCTCGCGCCGGCCCATCTTGGCGAGGCACGTGGCTTCGAGCGCACGCATCCACGGCAGGTTCAGCGACATCACCGACCCGAGCTGGTATTGCTCGAGCGCTTCGTCGAGGCGGCCGGCGCATTCGAGCGCCATGGCGTAGTTCGCGCGCGAGATCTGCAGATACGGGTGCAGCTCCACCGCTTTGCCGCCTTCTTCGATCGCCTCGGTGAGCTCGCCTCGCCACATCCGCACGAGAACCATCGTGGCGGGCAGGGTGGCCAGGAGCGGCTCGACTTGCATCCCGCGCTCGAGCGCATCGAGTGCCTTGTCGAGACGCTTGAGCGTCGAGTACATCAACGCGCTTCGCACGTACGCCGTCCCGTAGGTCGGTCGCTCGCGAATGGTCTGCGCGAACTCCGCCTCGGCATCATCGAGCCGGTGCTCGAACATATGCAGCCCGTGCGCCCGGTTGCAGCGCAGCTCGAGTCGGAGACCGCCGGCGTCGACCGCGCGCTGATGCGCCTCGAGGAACTCGGGGTACACCTCTCGTGGCGAGCGCATCCCGAACGTCGCGAGCATCAGGTAGCACGTCGACATGCCTTCCCATGCACGGAAATCGCTTCCGCATTCGCGGGCGGCCCGCTTGAAGCAATCGATCGCGCGATCGGCGCCTTCACGCGTACGGCGGTTCCAGTAGTGCCAGCCGGTGCGCACCAATTCCTCGGACGCCGGGATCTCGAGGCAGTAACCCACCTTGGGACGATGGGTGATCCACCGTCCGTATTCGCCGAGACTCTTCCTCACCTCGCCGATGGTGACGTCGACCGTGTGACGCGACACGAACGTGCCGTCCCACGCTTCCGCCATCATCTGCTCGTAGCCGATCGATTGGCCGCTATGACGCAACAGCGTCCGCAATGCCTGAAAGGCCTGCGGCCGCAGCTTGACCTCCACTCCGTCGCGCGTGAGGCGCGTCGACGAGGAATCGAGAGCGAAGGGTCCGAAGCTGACTTCCGGCATGGGGGCCTGCACGCGCGGCGTAAGGGGAATTTGCCGTCTTTTTGTCCTGCGGTCAAGAGATGCCGTGCTGGGCGATTTGACGGCTTTTTGTAGTCCTTTCGCCGCCTCTGGCTCTACAATCGCCACGCTTTACCACTATCACCAGCGGGAATCGAGAGCGGGAATCGAAGGGAGTCGTTCATGCGAGTGAAAGTCGCGTGCATCTTTATCGCCGTACTGGCGCTGCTACCGTCCGCCGCGCGCGCCCAGGCGTCGATTACCGGCGTCGTCAAGGACACCTCGGGCGCCGTGCTTCCAGGAGTGACGGTCGAGGCATCGAGTCCTGCGCTGATTGAAAAGGTCCGCACGTCAGTGACCGACGAGTCCGGCCGTTATCGCATCGTCGATTTGAGGCCCGGCACCTACACCGTCAATTTCACGCTGACCGGTTTCCAGTCGGTGCGGCGCGAGGGCGTCGAACTGCCCGGCGCATTCACCGCGACGGTTGATGCCGACCTCAAGGTCGGCTCGATCGAGGAAACCATCACGGTGACCGGCGATTCGCCGATCGTGGACGTGCAGAGCATTCGTCGTCAGACGGTGCTCGACAACGACATCATTTCGTCGATTCCCGCGACGCGATCCTACAACAGCCTCATGCAGCTGATGCCCAACACCATCACGCAAGGCGGCGCGGCGATGGATACGCAGGTCGTGCCGGGCATGGTGGTGTTTGGCGGCGCCGGAGGCCGCAACAACGAAGGACGAGTGAACGTCGACGGCATCAGCGTCGGTTCGGCGTTCAACGGGGCAGGCGTCTCGTCCTACATCGCTGACGTCGGTAACGCTCGCGAGGTAACGATGATCACCTCGGGGGGACTCGGTGAGGCTGAAGGCGGCGGGCCCGCGCTCAACATTGTGCCGAAGGAAGGCGGCAACACGGTCCGCGGCAGCTTCTATGCGGCGGGCGTGACCGAGGGAATGATTGGCAGCAACTACAGCGACGAACTCCGCAGCCGCGGTCTCACCACACCGGGTGAGACGCGCAAGGTGTGGGACTTCAACCTCGGCGTCGGTGGACCGATCAAGTCCGATCGCGCATGGTTCTTCGGCACGTTCCGCGACGAAGGCAGCGAGCGATCCGTGCCGGGGATGTTTGCCAATGCCAACGCCGGCGATCCGACGAAGTGGACCTATGTCGCCGATCGCAGCCGCCCGGCCGTCAATGCCGCGTCGTACCGCATGATGTCGATGCGCGTCACCACGCAGGCTACGCCCCGCAACAAATTCGTCGTGTTCTGGGACGAGCAGAAGCCGTGCGAGGGTGGCGCTGCGCCAGGCTACACGGGCAAGGCGTGCCGTACGTCCGGCAACGATCTCGTTTACGGCGGTTCGACTGCTGCGCCGACGCCGTCGGCATCGGCAACGCTCGCGCCGGAGACCGCCGCCTATCGCGACTACGGCAATCGCCACTATTCGGCCAAGTGGACGTCGCCGGTCACCAATAAGCTGCTGCTCGAGGCCGGCATGGGCTCCTATCGCAGCCGCTGGGGCGGGAAAGAGGTGCCTGGACTCGAGACGACGAATCTGATTCGCGTTGTCGAACAGTGCGCGACGGGCTGTGCCGCCAACGGCAACATCCCCGGACTCACGTATCGGTCGGGGAACTGGTCGTCGAACGTCAACTGGAACAACCAGTGGAACGCCGCCGCGTCGCTGGTGACCGGCAGCCACAGCATCAAGGTGGGGTACCAGGGGGCGCTGCTGTACGACGACCGCATGAACTTCACGAACTCCGAGTTCCTGCAGTACCGCGTGAACAACGGGATTCCCGATCAAATCACGATGTCCATCAGCCAGTTCCCGATTCGCCAGCGCGTGCGCAGCGACGCTTTCTACGCGCAGGAGCAGTGGACGCGCGGCCGGATGACGCTGCAGGGCGCGCTGCGCTATGACCACGCCTGGAGCTATTTCCCCGAGCAGACCGTCGGTCCCGTGCGTTTCTTCCCGACGGCCAAGACCTACCCGCATACCGTCGGCGTCGAGGGCTATCACGATCTCTGGCCGCGCGGTGGCGTGGCCTACGATCTGTTCGGCAACGGCAAGACGTCGCTCAAGGTGAACATCGGCCGCTACCTCGAGGCGGCGCAGAACGGTGGCACGTTCATCGCGCTCAACCCGACCGG
>DATCXH010000280.1:0-4835 GCA_036565925.1 Vicinamibacterales bacterium | reverse complement strand
CCTGCCAGAGTCCGACGATCCGCTCGTGCGGATCGACGATAGTCGCCATCCGCGCCGCGCCCGAGACCTCGAAGGGCTCGTCGCCAGTCCGCGCGCCCAGACGTTCGGCCTGCGTCACGATCTCGTCGAGCCGATCGACCGCAACGTACGGAATCCATCGCTGCCGGCCACGCGGGATCGGTCGCAGTCCCGCGACGACCTGTCCTTCGAGCTGGAACAGCCAATATGGGTGAGACGGGCCGGGCACTTCTTCCGTCGTCCACCCGAACAGATCGCCGTAGAACTGCAGCGCTGCGTCGGGCGACGGCGAGACAAGCTCGGCAAAACAGAACGTACCGAGCGTGTGCGTGGTGGGAACGGTTTCCATAACAGTCCGCCGATCGTAAACGACTCGCGAACTAATGGAACCTTTCGGGAGCCGGATGGGAATTACGTGATGACATGCCCGAGCCGATCGCTGAAACGTTTCTCCAGTCCTACGGCCAATTACGGAGTGTCGCGTCGCGATTCGTTCGCCGCGAGGATGCGGACGATCTCGTGCAGGAGGCCTATCTCCGTGCGCTCGCGCACGGGAGCCGATTCCGTGGGGAAGCGGCACCGACCACGTGGATCTACCGCATCCTGGTGAACGCCTGTCTTGATGTTCGACGCTATCGCCAGCGGCGCGGCCTTCACGTCTCCCTCGATGAGGCGCACGGCAAGCCACGAGGCCGGCACTGGCATCGGATGATCGATCGGCACGCGGTCCGCGCTGCGCTCGAGTCCCTCGCATCGACAGAGCGCGAGGTCTGCGTGATGTACGACGTGATGGGATATACGCATCCCGAGATCGCACGGCGGCTGGGCATCCCGGTCGGCACGTCGAAGGGCCGTCTGTGCACCGCGCGGCGCCGCCTGCGTCGTCTGCTGGGGTCTGACCCCTACTCCTCTCGCAGCGTGCGCATCGGCTGAATGAACGCGGCCCGCGTCGCCGGAATCATCGCAGCGACCGTCGCCACGAGCAGGACGAGCGCCACCACACCTGCCATCGTCGTCGCATCGACCGGCGACACGCCGTAGAGCAGTCCTGTCAGCACGCGAGTGACGGCCAGCGACAGCAGAATTCCGCAGAGACACGCGACGGCGCTCATCCGAACGCTTTGTCCCAGGAACTGTCGCATGATTCCGGCTCTCGCCGCACCGAGCGCCAGACGGACACCAATCTCACGCCGTCGGCGCGACACCGCGTACGAGATCACGCCGTAGATCCCAACCATGCCGAGTGTCAGCGCCATCACTGCGGCAATGACGAGCATGACCAGCGCAAACGACGCACGCGACATGGACCTCTCGTACGTCTCGCCCATCGTCTGCACCCGCGCCAGAGGAAGGTTTGGATTGGTGGCCCAGATTGCCTGCGCGATTTGTGTGATGAACGCGTCGGTCCCGGTGCGCGGGCTGCGGATGGCAAACGTCACGTCGCGAGGAATGAACGCAGGTCCCGTGGCAGTGAGCGCGCCTTGGATGCCCGCACGCCAGTACACGATAGCCGGCGGAGCGTGATCGACGCCGCTGTCGTGCACGTCACCCGCCACGCCAATCACCTCGTTCCAGGGTCCGACGCGCCCGATCCGAACTCGTTTGCCGATTGCCGCCGCCGGCTCACCCCACAGTTCGCGGGCCATGGTAGCCGACAGGATCACAACCAGCCGACGGTCGACGACGTCGGTCCACGTGAAGTCGCGGCCGGCAATCAATGGGATTCCAAGTGTCGCGAAGAAGCCAGGGGCCACATTCTTCGAACGGCGCATCGGTGGTATGCCTTGCGTGACGGCCTCCCCTTCGGCTGTCACGGCCAGGTTGTTTTCAAACTCCGACTCCATCGGCAGCGCGGTCGCGAACGAGACAGCAGTGACGCCGGGAAGTCCGGCGAGTCCGTTGACGATGTCTTGCTGCATCCGGACGACACGCTCGGGATCGGGAACTTCCGATTGCGAGATCGAGAGACGCATTGTTTGCACCTGGGACGGCGCTGCGAAACCGGGCTCGACGTTTCGCAGGGCCTGGAACGTTCGAATCATCAGTCCAGATGCTACGAGCAGCACGACGGCCAGGCCGACCTGCACGATCACCAGCGCATGCTGAGTACGCTGTCGTGTTGGACTCTCACCGATGTTGCGGCTTCCTGAAATGGCCCCCAGCGACAGACGGCGGCTCGGCCTGGCAAACTTCCATGCCGGCATCAGCCCGAACAGCAGCGCGGATGCGATCGACACGACGAGCGTGAACGACAGCACGCGCGCGTCAATCGAGATCTCGGACAACCGCGGCAAGCTCGCCGGTCCGATCACGCTCGTCGCGGTGGTGCTCGGGTTCATCGCAATCAGCAGTTGCAGTCCGGCAAATGCCAGCCCCAGTCCGAGCGCGCCTCCGACGACGGCAAGCACAACGCTTTCGGCAAGCAGGTGGCGTGCAATGTGGCGCCAGCCGGCACCCAGTGCGGCGCGAACAGTCAGTTCCTGGCGCCGCCCCTCGGCCCGGACCAGCAGCAGGTTGGCGACGTTCGCGCATGCGATCAACAGCACCAGGCCAATGGTGCCCATCAGCACCCAGAGCACCGGACCGATGTCGCCGACGATGTCCTGTTTGACTGGCCGCAGTGCGGGTGCGAATCGCGCGGCAGTCAGGACTGAACTGCTGGTGCCGCGTTCGGCGATCCAGAGTGGCAGCATCCGCGCAACGTCGGCGCTGGCTTGTGCGAGCGACACACCGGGCCTCAGCCGGGCAATCCCGATGTAGGTATGAACATCGTTCGGCAGCAGCTGCGCCGGCTCGAAGCGCTGTGGAAGGATGATGTCGGCCTCGGCATTGAGAAAACGGAATGTCCGCGGCATGACACCAATCACCTCGCGCGGCCGCGCGTCGATGGTCACGACACGTCCAACGATCCCGGCATCGCCGCCGAATCGGCGCTGCCAATAGCCGTCGGTCAGAATCACCGTCTCGGTCGTTCCGTACGTATCGTCCGCCACCGAAAACCATCGTCCGAACGCGGGTCTCACACCAAGGGCAGGAAGGGTTTCCTGCGTGACCACGATCGTTCGCACCTGCTCGGGGTCGCCGGCGCCGGTGACGGTCGCCGCACCGGGCCGCCAGAGGCCAAACTCGGCAAACGTCCGATTGTGCTCGCGATATGTGAGGTACATCGTCGAGCTCAGTCGCACGTTGCGGGACGTGATGGCCTGGAACTGCGCGGAGTGCCAGATGCCAATCAGCTGATCCGAATCTGGATAAGGCAGCGGACGGATCAGGACGGCATTCACGACGCTGAAAACCGCAGCGGTGGCGCCGATGCCGAGACCGAGTGTCAGGACGGCGGTCGCCGCGAAGGTCGGACTCTTGCGGAACACGCGCATCGCGAAACGGAACTCCTGAAGAATCTGCTCCATCCACCCGATGCTGTTCACGATGTGCGTATCCTCACGAATCCGCAACGCGCTTCCGAAGTGCCTGCGAGCCGTCTCGCGCGCCTGTGCCAGAGGCATACCGCCGTCATGGAGCTGCTCGGCGCGCTCGTTGATGTGAAACTCGAGTTCACGCTGGATGTCTCGATCGACGCGTCGCGAACGAAAGACGTTGGCGAGGCGGGTCCAGAACATCGTCTTACTCCTCGCGAAGTGCGCGCATCGGTGACATGAACGCGGCGCGTGAAGCGGGGACCAGCGACGCGATCGTCGCCACGGTCAGCACGACGAGCACCACGCCGGAGAGAGTCGTGAGATCAAAGCGCGTGACGCCGTACAACATCCCGGAGAGAAGGGTCGTGAAGGCGATTGACAGCGCGAGACCGCACCCGCACGCCACTGCCGAGATCCTTACACCCTGCGCGACGAACTGGCGCACGACGCTCGAGCGGGCCGCGCCGAGCGCAAGACGCAATCCAACTTCACGCCGCCGTAGACCGATGATGTAGCTCAGCGTACCGTAGACGCCAAGGCACGAGAGTACGAGCGCGGTCGCGGCAAACAGCACGAGCGCCAGTGTCCTGAGGCGATTCTGTGCCTGCGTATTTCCGATGCGTTGGTCGAGGACGGCGATGTCGTAGACCGAACGCAACGGCTCGAGTTGATTGATCACTCGGCGGATTGCCGGCACCACGGCGAACGGGTCGCCACTGGTACGCACGACAAACCAGGGCATTGGCGTGGCCGCGCTGAAGCAACCGTAGACCGTGGGCACGGGACTCTGGTCCACGCCGCGCTCACGTGCATCGCCGACGACGCCAACGATCCGATCGGGTGTGACTCCGGCGATGTGCAGACCGATTGGTGTGCGGCCGGAAAGATATCGATCCGCGAAGCTGCGATTGACCAGCACCTCTGTGGTTCCGTCCGCCGTCGTCACAGGACGGCACCAATCGCCAGTCAATAGTGGAATCCGCATCGCCTGGAAATAGTCTGGCGACACCAAACGGGAGTCGGCGATCAGTAGCGCCTCGGTCGGCTCACGTCCCTCGGCGAGCTTGAATTCGATTTGCACCTCTCCCGGAAGGCCCGACAAACTCAGCGTCGTGGCCGCGGCCTCAACCCCGGGAAGTGCACTCACTGCCTCGAGCGTCCGATTGATCCGCTGTACCGTTCGGTTGTAGTCCGGTTCGTCTCCAAACGTTGCGCTGACGCGGAACGTCAGGACGCGAGACGCGTCGAACCCCGGATCTACATGCGACAACTTGTCGAAGCTGCGGACCAGCAGGCCTGCACCCGTCAACAGCGTGACGGCGAGCGTCATCTGCACGCCGACGAGGAGCCACTGCAGTGAATGCCGGGTTGACACCTGCGTTCGGCCGCTGCCGGCCA
>DATCXH010000867.1:0-6521 GCA_036565925.1 Vicinamibacterales bacterium | reverse complement strand
TGTAGCCGGTGTAGCCAGGTTGATTTGCCGGGACGTAGACGTCGCGTTGGTTGGTCGGGAGCAGATTGCCCTGGTTGTCGTACATCCGGAAGTCGCTCGTCATCGGATTGAACGGTCCCGACGCCTCTGTCCAACGGTCCGGAATCATGAATGGCTTGACGCAGGTCATCGCACTGGCCTGCGACGCCTCGGCCGTTGCGACTGCGCTGATGTCTACCGAATTGACACCAAACAGCCTTCCGAAGATCGTTGGAATCTGGTTCAGGCGCTCTGCGTTGCGGTAGACCGCCACTCTGACCCGCGTCGGCTTGCCGGTCGGGTCGTTGGGGAAGGTGACGTCAGCCGGCAATACCGATGGCGCCTCACCGACCATCACATTGGACTGAGCCGCCGAAATCGCCGCCGAGACAGCGGGGCCACCGGCGTTGCGGTTGTCGAAATCGTTGAAGGCGAGTGCGACTGCCCCTGACAGGGCGCCTGCGTCTGCGGCATTCTGCGCCTGCGATCGCGCCGACATGAACATGCCGACATCGATCGCCAGCGTCGTCGCCGTCAGGAATGCCATGAACCCTAACGCGACGAACGCCATCGTCATGCCGCGCTCGTCGTCTCGAAGGTGTCGAATCCTGTTGCGCATTGAGCACCTCTGAAATGTCATGGCCCTAGAACTGCGATTCGTTCCGCATCGTGGTCGTCGCCGTCAGCGTGATTGGCTCGCCGACCGTCGAACCCGAGACGACGAGCTGCGCGATGGGCTGCATCACCATGAACGTAAATGGATACGTCACGGTCACCTTTGACCCGGATGCGGTACCGCCACTGCCGATATTCACGGTCACCGGCGTCACGGTGACACCGACACTGCTGTCCGACTTGAGACTGCCGGACTGCAGATACTGACGAACACGGGCCTCGGGGCCGCCGGTCACGGGTGTCGGCAGCACAGCGATCCGCGCGCCTTCGCGTGCGGCATTGGTCATGACTTGCCACGTCTGATACAGACGCCCGAACTCAATGATCCCGATGCAGACGAATAGCAGTAGCGGTAAGGTCATCGCCGCTTCGATCATGGCGGCGCCCCGTTCGCTGCGAAACCTTCTGCGCCGACCGGTTGTAGGCTGGTGGCCGCTCGAGCTCATAGCATGTCTCCCTGTCGGACCAAGCACCAGGCTTGTGTACACGCGTTCATCGCGCTTACCTGATTGAAATGACCGTGGACGTTCCCGATCTGCGTTGAGTCGTGTCCTTCGACTCGGCCACTTCGTCGAGCTTCTCGACGAGTGCGGGGAACCCGCATTTCTCTGCGTCGAACATTCCCCATTCGTCGGGCATCTGACGACGATCGGGTGCCGTCTTCCCGCGAGTGGTGACTGAGCGGGTCGTCGGGTTCTCTACCTCACGCACCAGGGGGACGTCGTTGTGTGCCGTGGAGCGGGACGCCGCAGATCCGCTGGAAGAAGATTCGGCCGCTGGCGTCGGATCGGGCTTGGTCCACGCTGCCCGAATTGCCGCGAGCGCCGCTTCGAACGTGTCACTCTTGTCCCGAGTCGGTCGGGTCGGCTCTGGCTCGGGACGTGTTAACGGCTCCGGGGTTCGCATCGCTTCGATGATGTGTTCTCCGCCGAGTCGGGACACGTCATCGAAAGACGATGGTGCCCTGTCGATGAGCGTCGGCTCGCTGACCATACCGTGTGTCGGCTCAGTGGCCTCGATGGGCAGCGGTTCAGCGGATGCGACGTACTCCGGTTCAACGACCTGCGGGTCCGTGAGCACGATGGCGTCGTTGAACTGTGCGATGTATTCGTCAGTGATCGCGCCAACCGGATTCACGACAGGCGCTGCCGGCGACACGTGTTCCTGCGGACGCGCCATCGCCTCCTCGTGACGCGACAGTGCCTGCGCCATTTGAGCGATGGTCGGCTTCGCGCTGGCCGCGCGTGAGAGATACGTCGAGATTTCGTCAGCGAACACGCCCGGGTCACACCCATCCGGTGTCGCCGCGGACGCGGACGGTTTGCTGCGGCCGCCTCCGCCCAGGACGAACAGCCGATTCGCGAACGTGCTCCTCTTGGGTTCCGCGTTCAGGACCGGAATGCGCACGGTCTGCACGTGTGCCCCCGCGGCGCCGAGATCGCGGAGATATTCGTCGAGCACGCCTTCGTCAAATGGCGACAGCAGCGGCGCCGTGAGGATCAGATCCGGAATGCGGTCCTGCAGCGCCAGCAGTCCTTCGCCAGCTGATTTCGCCTGTACGAGGTCCACCTGAAGTTTGGCGCGGACCAGGGAGGCGAGCTGTTCTGACCGCCGAGGGTCACTGTCGATCGCAAGAATGAGTTGCATTTCGTTAAGTTCGCAGCATGAAGAGCACAAGTACGGTTGCCGCCAACGCGAAGATCATCAGGGGAGCGTTCGCGATGCCGTGGTCCTGGAGCGCTTGCAGCAGTACAGATGAGATCTCAACCAGGTCTTTGCTGACGCTCGTGGCCGCACCGGTTCCGGACCACGCGCTTGATAGCTGATAGCGCACGCGTGGATCGACCGACACCAGCATCACCAGCAGCGCCAGCACCGCACCGAACGAGATCACGGCGTCGCCAAATACCCGTCTCATACCGCACTATTCCTCGAGACACTCCAGCACGGTGGGCGTGATCGCAAGCCACATACCCGCTCGAGGAAGATCGAGTGGTACTGCCGCGCCCAGACAGGTTTACAGCCATCGCGCCTCACCAGCGACACCACGATCCGCGATCAATCACGTCGAAATCCGTCGGGTGGTCTTACGAAATCGAGTGTGCCGTTTGCGTGGTTTGGCGCCGCGCACCGATCCGCGTTTCACCTCGAGACACCGTCACTCATCACGAAACGCGCGCTGTCGATTACGAATTGAGCGGCGAGGTCTATGACAGACCGTCACATTCGTGCACAACCGCGTTGCGCGTACTCCACGGCGTAACTCGTGGAACCACAGCCGCTTTGCCGCTTTTCGACGCTCCGGCTCTAGCGCGTGGCACATGCGTTGCGCTTATCAGGTCGTGGTCGCGGTCGTGCCCGGATGGGTGGCCGCATTCGAAACAGGAGCGCGCGTCATCTCGGCGACGCGCTTGAAGGAAAGGGACGTCATGAACTTCAACAACCTCGTGTACTACCTTCGCGCGAAGCTGCTGCGCAATGACTCAGGTCAGGACCTGCTTGAATACGCGCTGCTCGTCGCGTTGATCGCGCTCGTCTGCGTCGTGGCGATCACGTCGACCGGTTCTGGTGTGAATGCGATCTTCAGCGACATCAGCTCCGAGCTCAAGACCGCGAATCCCTAGTGAGCCAGGCGGGAGGGGCATGACGAGGACGGACTCACAGTCCGTCCTCCCCCTCACGATGACTCTCAACGCGTAATGGGAAGGAAGGGTGACATGTTTGCGCGCATAGCCATTCGAGTGTGGCGCCGGTTGTGTTCCCCCGAGGACGGGCAGGACCTGCTCGAATACGCGCTGTTGGTCGCGCTGATCGCCTTGGCGGCTGTCGCGGCTGTGACGTCGGTCGGAACGACGATTAACACGGTGTTGTGGGATGCGATCGACGCTACTACTAGCGCCCTCTGACGCGCTGGTCGTCGCGATTCTCGCCGCGGCTACTGGCCTCGCGGCGGTGATCGATCTGCGCACGCGACGGATCCCGAACGCGCTCACCGGCTCGCTGGTGATCGTTGGATTGGGACTGGCGGCGACGCAACTTGGCAGAGTGGGCATCGGCGGCGCCATCGTCGGTCTCCTCCTCGGTTTTGCCTTCATGTTGCCAGGCAATGTGTTTGGCGCGACTGGCGCAGGCGACGTGAAGTTGTTCGCCGCGGCCGGCGCCCTGCTCGGACCGGCAACGACGGTTCGCGCCTTTGTGTTTACCGCGATTGCGGGTGGCGTGCTGGCGCTGGTGGTTGCGTTGCGACGACGTCGCCTGGCGCACACCGTCGGCATGACGGCGCGGCTCGTGACCAGCGGCAAGTCGGTGGTGCCAGCGATCGAGTCGCCGGCTGCCGACAATCGGTTTGCGTATGCACCAGCCATCGCGATTGGCGTGGTGATGGCGGCGCTGTTGTGACGGTAACGGCAATGGTCGCCCTTCAGCGACACGGGAACATGTTGCAGCGACAGAGGAGTTCGTAGCTTATGGCTCGCATCCGCGTTTTCATCGTGTTGGCCCTGGCAGTGGCAGCTGGTGGAACGTTCGCATACGGCACCTACCAGTACATGCAGAACGCGCCCAAGGGATCGGTCGCTGCGTCGATACCGACGAGCGCCGTGCTCGTGGCCGCGCAGGACCTGCAGATCGGCGCGAGCCTGCGCCAGGAGGATTTACGCGCCGTGCAGTGGCCGAGCAATGCCGTGCCGGCCGGCGCATTCGGCAAACCGGAGGATCTGATCGGCCGCGGTCTCATCATGCCGGTGATGGCCAACGAGCCGTTCCTGCCGTCGAAGCTCGCCTCCAAAGAAGCCGGCGCGGGATTGCCGCCGGTAATTCCGGAAGGATATCGCGCCCTGTCGGTCCGCGTGAACGAGGTCATCGGCGTCGCCGGGTATGTGCTGCCGGGCACGCGGGTTGACGTGCTGGGAACGCTTACTCCGACGCGTGAGCAGCTCGACGTGACCTCGAAGGTCATTCTCACCAACGTGCTGGTGCTCGCCGCCGGCACCAAGATCGAGCAGGACGAGAAGAACAAACCGGTCCAGGTCACTGTGGTGACGCTGCTGGTCAATCCAGAGGAGTCCGAGAAGGTCACGCTCGCGAGCACGGAAGGCAAGATTCAACTCGCGCTCCGCAATCCTCTCGACAAGACGGCACCGGTGACCTACGGCATCAAGCCCGCCGTGCTCATGGGCACCGGAGCTCCGGTCCGTAGAGTCGCCTCAGCGTCGACCGGACGCAGGCCGCAACCGCAGGTCGCCCCAGCGCCGCCCGCGGCGGCCCCCACGGTCGAAATTATCCGCGGTGACAAGCGCTCGCAAGAAGTCGTGGCGCAGGAGTAACGCGATGCGAATGACAGGGCAGCAGACATGGGCCGCTGCGTGCGGCGTTCAGATGTTGATCATCGGTGTGTTCGGAGTACCGCACCGATCGTTCGCGCAGATCGCTCCTGGCCCGACCGTCGCCGCTGCGATGCCGTCGAGTGCGGTGTCGGCACGCGAGCCTGAAACGGCCACCGATGACGCCAACGCCGTGCGACTGATCGTGGGCCGCTCCACGCTCGTCGACATCGGTCAGCCAATCTCGCGCGTCTCGTTGACGAAGGCGGATGTGGCCGACGCCCTGGTGACCTCGCCGAACCAGTTGCTGGTTCACGGCAAGGTCCCTGGCGCCATCTCCATGTTCGTCTGGAACCGTGGTGGCAACGTCAAGCGCTATGAGATCGTTGTCGAACGCGATCTCGAGGCGCTCAACGAGCAGTTCAGAAGCTTGTTCCCTGGCGAGAACATCCAGGCGCACAGCAACGGTAAAGCGGTCGTTCTGTCGGGCAACGTGTCGCGCAAGGAAGTGACCGAGAAGGCCATTGCCGTCGCGGCCGGCTACGTCGAGAAGAAAGAGGACGTGGTCACGCTGCTCCAGGCGCAGGCCGGACCGCCGGCGCAGCAGGTGATGTTGCGCGTGCGCTTTGCCGAAGTCAGTCGCAGCGCGATTAGCGAGCTCGGCGCCAGCTTCTTCACGAGTCCGACCGGTATCGAGAATACGCTTGGCCGCATCGCCACGCCGCAAGCCCCGGGGCCGACGTATTCGGAATTGCAGTGGTCGAAGGCCAGCAGCGACTTCGGCTCGTCGGTGACGAGTGCATCGGGCAAGATCAACTTTGGCGACTTCCTCAACCTGTTCTTCTTCAGCCAGAAGTACGACATCGGTGTGCTGATCCGGGCGATGCAGCAGCGGGGTCTGTTCCAGAGCCTGGCGGAGCCGAACCTGGTGGCCGAGAGTGGCAAGGAAGCGAGCTTCCTCGCCGGTGGCGAGTTCCCGGTTCCGGTCGCGCAGGGTTCGGGCGCCAATCTCGCCGTCTCGGTGCAGTTCAAGGAATTCGGCGTTCGTTTGAACTTCACGCCCACGATCAACGGCGACCGCGTGCACCTCAAGGTCAGGCCTGAAGTCAGCACGCTCGACTTCGCCAATGCCGTCGTGTTGAGCGGCTTCCGCATCCCGGCGCTCTCCACGCGCCGTACCGAGACGGAGATCGAGCTGCGCAACGGACAGACGTTTGCGATTGCCGGTTTGCTGAACAACCAGATGCAGTCAACGATGCAGAAGATTCCTGGCATCGGCGACATCCCGATTCTCGGCTATCTGTTCCGGAGCAAGGTCGCGCAGAAAGATCAGACCGAGCTGGTTGTGATGATCACGCCGGAGATTCTGTCGACGGATTCGCCGGGCGTGACGGACAAGCTGCCGCGCACGCCGGACACGTTCATGTCGCCGCTCAGCGACAAACAGTTGAAGGATCCGCTTCCGCCGGCGTTCACGCCCGCGCGCAAGCAGGCAACGGTGACGAC
>DATCXH010000044.1:0-3853 GCA_036565925.1 Vicinamibacterales bacterium | reverse complement strand
CCACAGTGCAGGACCCGGCCTACGCAGGTGGCAGCCTGCGCGTCGTCACGACCAACATGCTCTCGGGTTATCTGCGCAAGAACGGTGTGCCCTACAGCGAGCGCGCGACGGTGACCGAGCACTTCGATGTCTCGCCGCTTCCCGATGGCGGCGCGCTTCTCCTCGTCACCTCCATCGTCGAGGACCCGGTGTATCTGAACGCACCGTACATCGTGAGCCCGCACTTCAAAAAGGAGCCTGACGGCTCCAAGTGGGATCCCACACCATGCTCATCGACGTGGTAGTGAAACGTTTCGTCTTCGCGCTGGCGATCGCGGTGCTCAGCGCCTACGTGGCGTTCGCGCAAAGCGATGAGGCTGTGTACCCAAGCCAATTCGAGTTCGTCGGCTCGTGGGCGCCTCTCGGGACCGAGGATGTGCAGAATGATTCCGTGCCGGTGGACTATCTCGGGCTGGCACTCACCGAGGAAGGCCGGGCGCGTGCGCTGTCGTACGACGAGTCGCAGAAGTCGATGGTCGAGCGGCAGTGTCAGGGCTGGGGCGCAGCCTACATGGTGCTGGGTCCGTTCGGCCTGCGCGTGTCGAGTCAGTCACACCCGAACACGAAGCGGCTCGTGTCCTACACGATCGACGCGTGGGAAGACTGGATGGAGATGACCATCTGGATGGACGATCGCGCGCGTCCGCCCGCGAATGCGCTGCACACGCAGGCGGGTTTCACGACAGGTCGATGGGAGGGCGGTGCGCTTGCCGCGCACACCACGCACATGAAGACGGGATTCATCCGCAAGACCGGCGTGCCGCTGAGCGATGAGGCAACGCTCGATTGGCGGTTCTTCCGGCACGGCGACCTGCTCACGGTATTGATGGTCGCGCGCGATCCGATCTATCTCGTGGAGCCCGAGATCATCTCGAAGAGTTTCCGGCTGTCGAAGGTGCCGCTCGATTTCCGCGACCCATGCGTGCCGGGTTTCGAAGGTCGCGAACCCGGCGACGATGTGCCGCACTTCGCGCCCGGTCAGAATCCGTTTCTCGACGAGTTCATGAAGCTGTACAACCTGCCGCGCGAGGCCGTGCTCGGTTATCGCGACACGCTGTATCCGGAGTACCGGAAGAAAATCAAGAACACCTACGTGCCCCCGCCCCCGTGCACCGCAGACTGCGGCGTCGCCGGCAACTTCGTCAGACGGCGAAGCGGTTGATCATGCGAGGCGCGCGCCGGACGCGTCGGCCCGTGCCAACGCCAGCGCGACGCCGAAGAGCAGAAGTGTTCCCCACATCGGGAGCGCAATGACACTCAAGGAGAGTGACGGACCAACTGGCGATGGTGCCAGCGACACGAGTGTTTGTCTCGGAATAGACGCCAACACCACTCCCGCGCCCCAGGCGATTCTCGGCCACATTCGAGGATCGCGAACGAGTTCTCGGACCAGCAGCACGATCGGCAAAGCCAGGAGCACGCCGTTGTGGCCCATCGCCAACGGATTCAGCAGCACCAGGAGCGTCGCCCAGGCCGCGAAACGAGAGCCTTCCCGTCCATCGCTAGAAGATCCACGCCACGTCACGATCGTTGCGCAGGCGATGAGAGACAGGCTCACGCCGGCAACCAGGCTACGAGCAATTGCCGGCGCGTACAGAATGGGTTCTGCCCATCGCCCACCGATGAATAGCCGTGCCGCGGCTCCATAGATCGAGTATGAGACCGCTGGCCACGTTTGCCAGTACGACAGATTGTCAGACGAATGTTGCAGATACGCAGGGAGCGCATCGAGTCCCATCCACGCCAGCGCGCCCACGGTGAGTAGGCCTGCGCTCGCCACGAAGTACGCGAGAGCGCGCGGCGCCCGAACGAGGAGATAGCCGCCAAGCAGGAGAGGGAAGACCTTCACCGCCGTTGCGGCGCCCAGGCAAACGCCTGATATCGATAATCGCTCCTGGCGCAACGAGCGCCAGGTCATCGCGATCAAAACCGCGAGCAGGATCGAGAGTTGACCCTTTTCGAGATTGTAGAGGACCGGCGGCCATAACAGCAGCAAGCCGAATGCGCCCAGCACTGCCGAACGGCGAACCGTCGCCTGTTCACGATCGAGGTATGTGCCGATCGCGGTCTCGACGAGAATTCTGGCCAAAATGAACAGGATCCACAGTGACACAGCAAACCAGATCAGTGCGGCGGTCCCGAGGCTGAGCGAGGCAACCGGCCAAAACAGCAGCAGGGCCGAAGGTGGGTGCGGAAAGAACGGATAGCCTTCTTCGACTGCGACTCCCATGACCTGTGCGTGTTGCGTCGCGAACGCTGGCGTATATGGATGTCCACCTGCGGCAATCGCCTGTGCCCCCGCTATGTCTGCGGCGAAGTCCGGCGGGCGGATGGTTCCTGCCAGTGCGTGCACCCACGGCATGCGTCCCGACGACAGCACGACTGACAACGTCAACAACGCCGTCACGAGAATCCATTTCGGTACGCCAACCCCGAATGTGCCGATGCGGCCAGTCCTGAGCGAGCCGAAGCGAGTCGAACTACTCTCACCGGGCAGAGAGGCAGAGCTCACGGCACGTGCGGTGTCGGACACGTAGGACAACGAGTCAGCCCTCGCTCGGGCGTGTGTGGGGACGGCGTGACGTCAGAAACCCGCGAACCTGCTTGAACCAGCACGTGAACGGAAACAGAAGCTGTCGCCACAGGCTGGTACCGACATCATCAGTAACACCGAGCGGCACGTTGCACGGACCCGGCATGTAGTGTGTGCCGAACACGCGATCGAAGACCGAGAAGACCGTGGCGAAATTACTGCCCGCGCCGACGACATCTCGTGCGTGATGCCACTGATGCATCACCGGCGACACGAACAGCGAGCCCAGCTTGCCGTATGTCCATGGCACATCGGCGTGAATGAACTCGCCGTAGAAATGACGCACCAGTTCGTTGACGGCGACGGCCCACAGAGGCAGGCCACACATCGTCAAGACGCAGCCATCGATGCAGCCGGTTGTCAGTCGGTTGATGGGATGGAAGCGCGCCAGCGTCAGCCACTTCATTTCCGTATCGCTGTGATGGATGGCATGTGCGGGCCAGATCCAGCGCGTGTGCTCGAATCGATGCCGCCAGTATCCGATGCCGTCTCCGATGAACACCGCGGCCGGGGCTGTGATAGCCGGTCCCAGCGTGTGCCAGGTGTCCTCGCTGAGGATGTCCAGTGAATACTGCCGGATAAAGAGACGGACGGCGCCCGCCGCCAGGACAATCAGCGGTGCAATGCAGATGGCATCAACAAAATACCATCTGAGATTCAGGTGGAATTCCGCGGCTGCGCGAGTCTTCAGGCGCATCGCTGCTCTGCCTCTCACGGCCAGGGTCAATGCCGTGAATGCGACCGCGGAAACCATCAATACCAGCAGCGCCGTTATGAGCTGCTTGAGAACGTCGGCAACCATACGCCGCGGCAGGAACAACAACCGTACCAGCCGGTGCGATATCTCGAGGGACTGATGGAAGGACGCGCAGCCTCACGCTGTGAGTGAAAGCCGCCGGGGTCAGCACCCTCGTCCCGTTCTGCTTATTCTGTAACCGCCAGGACATTAGTATGGCGATCGGAGGAATACACGCGTCGAGCAAAGGCGTTGGCGCGCCGATCGAGTCGCCGGTGTGTGCAATGGCGCGATCCTGCACGAAATCGTCGCCGTGCTGCTGTGAACGACATCGCATGTCACCTGCCCGCTTCCGCGACACGTCAACTCGAACAACTTCGTAATGTCGTCGACAACTTCGTAGCTGCCTCGCGCGTGTAAACGGGCGGAGTTCGCGCCATTTGCGATCCGATGGCCGGGCAATGCGCTTGCAGTCTGGTCGCGGC
>DATCXH010000298.1:0-2631 GCA_036565925.1 Vicinamibacterales bacterium | reverse complement strand
GGAGAGCAGCATCGCCTCGCCGCCGGTCTACGAAGCTGCTCATCGCCTGCATTGTCTCGGAAAAAAGGAGATGAACTGTCTCCGTCACGCATATTTATCAGTGCGACTGGAGCGCATAAGGTCTGCTCTGGCGAATGCTGGGGCCGCCGTTCAGTAAGGGACTCCGGCATGCATGACAGGTGATTGACTGTGCAACAGCTCCGGCCTCGCGCCGGGCTCGATGTCAGGTCCATGCATCTTGATGGGAGCTGCGCGCTCAGCGCGAGAGCCACGAGCTGCCCCAGACTCCACGGTCCAGGAATACTCAAACTTCAGACCGATGATGGGCAGCGGCTCATCGAGTCCTTCCATGATGTTGACGCCGCGCCGCTCGTCCCACTCGAACGAGTTGCCGTTCTGGCGGCCGTAGACATTGATGACGTCCAGAAATGCGATGAGGCTCAGAGGACCGAAGCGGCGACGATAGTCCGCACGCAAGGTCAGCGCGTGATAGGCCGGCATGCGCTCACTGTTCGTATCAACGATCTCTTTCGAATATCTGAGCGGGCCGCCAGCGTCAGCCAACACATCCGTGTGGATGACATATGCATCGGTGGGTCGGCCCGAGGCGTAGCGCCATTTCGCGGCGAACGACCATCGATCGTTCGGCTGCCACGCGGCGACCACACCGAATGCATGCGGCCGATCCCAATCGGCGTCGTATTCGCCCTCGCCGAGATTGTCGTCGCGACGTGCGCGCGAGTACGAGTAGGTCGCCGACGCGCTCCACGTGTCGGTCATGCGCTTCGACAGCAGGAGATCGATGCCGCTTCCGGTGCCTTCGCCGATGTTGCGTGCCAGGCCGGTCGTCCGATCGTCCGTCACGATGAGATCGTCCAGCTGCTGGTGATAGGCTTCCGCTGAGAACCGAAGATCGCTCGCCAGGTAGCGCGACACGCCGGCGACGATTTGATTCGATCGCTCGTGCTGGAGCCCAATATTCAGCGCGTCGGCTGCGAGATCCAGATAGCGCGGGGCCTGGTAGTACACGCCGCCGCCGATCCAGACGTGCGTGGCCGCGTCCGGGCGCCAGTTCAACATCAGCCGCGGCGACACCATCGATTCATCGGAGAATCCGTCCTGGTCATAGCGCACACCCGGTGTAATGGAGTAATCACCGATGTTCCAGGTGTAGTCCGCGTACGCCGCGAGGCGCGTCGCTGAAGCGCTCAAGCGCGAATCGAACTCGGCAGGCGTCAGCACGATATAGCGCTGTGCAGGGTCCTCGCGGAAATCATTCGCGTCATAGACATAGCGGATCCAATCGTCCACCAATCGGCGCTCGAATTCGAGATCCACTCGCGAGACAAGCGTACCCGCCGTCAGGATCCCACCGGACGGCGTCACAACATTAATGTCGCCGCGCCAGCCGATCTCGGTTTCCTCCTCGCGAAGATCGACAATCTCCTCACGCACCGGCGTGTTCTCCGGCGTCGGATCGTCCCCAGCCAGATCAGGATACGCTTCGCCTGCCACATCGCGCGTCTCGCTGCTGCGATAGAAAAGCGCATTGCGCATACGAACGGAGTCGCGCGGGGACCATCCCCAGGTGAGGCCGAGCAAGGAGCTGTCCTGCTCGGCTGATTGCAGGCCAACGTCCTCGTAGTCCGGCGATTGCAGCGCATTCTCCACCGTGCGCCCGGTTTCTTCGGTGCTGTGTATGCCCAGCAGCTCGAAGCGATGCTCGTCGTTCCACTGCGTCACGGATTTGAGGATCACATCCGCGAGCTTCGCATCGCCGATGTCCGGCTCGTCGATCGCTTCGAACAGATTGCTGAAGTCGAAGGAGCGCGCCGAGAGCAGCACGCTCGTGTTGTCGGCGACGTAGCTCGGACCTTCGTAGTCCACCTCGAGTCCGACGATATCGATGCGGGCGCCGACGGTCGAGCTGAACTCGTTCGGCTCTGCGAGCTCGAGCTCGAGCAGCGAGCCGTTCTTGCCGCCTTCGGATGCGCGCCACCCGCCCGGCGAGAACCTCGCGGCGCCGATCACGTTAGGCGCAAAGATCGAATAGCGTCCGCCGCCGTCGATCTCTTCCTGTTCCCCGAGTGATTCATCGAAATGCACCACTTTGTCGAACGGAATGCCATCGACGGTGATGAGGTTGTCGCGCGGGCCATTGCCACGCACTGAGAAGTTCGAGAACTCGCCGGTTGCGACGACGCCGGGCAGTACATCGAGCGCGCGAAAGATATCGCCGCCGCTGCCCGGAATGCGCCGTATTTCTTCGCGATCGAGCTGTACGGTGTTCGGCGCGAGATCGGGATCAGCGTTCAGCGCGCGTGCGGAGACCACCACCTCTGCGAGCGGCTCGTCGCGGCCGCGCAAGAGCACGAGGTCGACCGCCGATATTCGTCGCAGCACGACGCGCACTTCAGGTTGCACCGCCGGCAAGTACCCCGGGTGCAGAATCGTTAGCCGGTAGACGCCTTCCGGCACCTCGGTGAAGACGTATGCGCCGCCCGCATCCGATCGGGTCGATTTCTGGACGACGGCGCCGCGCAGCAGCTGGATCTCTGCGTCCGCGATCGGGCGATACGTTATGGATTCCGATAGTCGGCCCTGGATCCCGCCCGTCGCGGTCGACGTCTG
>DATCXH010000518.1:0-2639 GCA_036565925.1 Vicinamibacterales bacterium | reverse complement strand
CGTTGAGCGTTGCGGGCGTTGAGAGCTGGGTATCGAAGATTGGATTGGGAGTTGGGAGTGGTTGGTAGTTGGGAATTGGGACTTGGGAGTTTGAGTGGTGTTCTCCCTTCACATCGACACCTCGCGCACTTGGACGGGTGGCTCCAACCAGGTGATGTACACCGTGATGGGGCTTCGCGCGCGCCGCGAACGTGCCGCGCTCGTCGCGCATCCGCAGGGTGAGTTGTTCCGGCGCATGTCGGAGGGCACTGATCTGGTTCCTCTCGCTCCCGATCACGAAGTTGATCTCGGCGCCGCCTGGCGTTTGTCGCGAGTCGTCAAGCAACTCAAGCCGGACGTCATCCACGCCCACGATCCGTTTGCGGTCACGATGGCAGCGACAGCACTGTCCATCACTGAGCCGAGGCCGAGGCCGGTGCTCGTCGCATCGCGACGCACCGAGTTTCGACTGAAGCACTCGTCGTTTTCGCGATGGACCTACGCACAGGTCGACGGGTTCATCGCCAACAGCCGTGTCATCAGCGATCGCCTCGTCACCGACGGCGTGCCGCGCGCAAAGATCACCATCGTCAACGAAGGCGTGGACGTCGAGCGCATCGAGCGATTACCGGCGGCGAACGTGCGCGCCGCCTTCTTCCTCCCGACGCAGGCGCCGGTTGTCGGCAACGTTGCTGCATTGGTGCCGCACAAGGGTCAGCACTATCTGATCGATGCCGCGGCGATCGCGGTGCGTCAGGTCCCCGATGCGCGATTCGTGATCGTCGGCGACGGCGAACTGCGGCACGCGCTCGAGGAGCACATCCGGCACAAACATCTCGAGCGTCACGTGTTCCTGGCCGGATTCCGTGACGACGCCCTGGAACTGACGAAAGGGTTCGACATCTTCGTCATGAGCTCGATCAGCGAGGGCATGTGCACGGCGCTGGTCGATGCGATGGCGGCGTCTAAACCCGCCGTGACGACCGATGCCGGGGCAATCCCTGAAGTGATGGTTGATGGGGAGACCGGGTTTCTCGTTCCGATCCGCGACCATCAGGCAATGGCTGCGCGCATCGTGCAGTTGCTCAAGAATCCGAAACTGCGAGCTCGCATGGGAGAAGCGGCGCTCCAGCGAGCGCGCGATCGGTTCACCGTCGATCGCATGGTGGACGGCACGCAGGCCGTATACGAATCGCTCTTCTCGGCACAGCGCAAAGTCAGCTAGGTGGTAGCTCGCGCAGCCTCTTCTCGAGGAAATTGCGCTCGGGTTCCTGTTTCACGAGGGCCAGCGCACGTTCGTACGACGCACGCGCGTCGGCGATTCGACCAAGACGACGGCACAAGTCGGCGCGTGCCGAATGCGCAAGGTGATACGAGTCGAGCTCGCCGCGGCCGAGGATCGCATCCACAATCGCCAGACCTGCTGTGGGTCCATCGCGCATGGCAATAGCCGCGGCACGATTCAATTCAACAACCGGCGACGGATCCGCACGCACCAGGACGTCGTATAGGCCGACGATTTGTGCCCAGTCGGTGTCGCCGGCGGTCCGCGCCTCGGCGTGAACGGCGGCAATCGCCGCCTGCAACGTGAACGGTCCGAACCGGCGACCGGTCAGCGCGCGCTCGACGAGCGCGCAGCCTTCGACGATCTGCTCGCGATTCCAGCGCGTGCGATCCTGTTCGTCGAGCAACACCAACTCGCCTGATTTGTTGGTCCGCGCCGCGCGGCGTGACTCGTGAAGCAGCATCAACGCGAGCAAACCGATGACCTCCGCTTCGGGCAACAGCTCCGCGAGAAGACGACCCAGGCGAATGGCCTCTCCCGACAGATCATGACGCGTGAGCGACTCGCCGGCTGACGCCGAATACCCTTCGTTGAACACCAGATAAATAACGTGGAGGACGGTATCGAGTCGTCCTGGAATATCTGCCCGCTCCGGCACCTGATACGGAATGCGTGCGTCGCGAATCTTGGCTTTGGCGCGCACGATGCGCTGCGCCACCGTCGACGGTGTGGTCAGAAATGCGCGCGCAATCTCCTCGGTGGTGAGACCGCAGACTTCGCGCAGTGTGAGCGCCACCTGCGCGTCGGGGGTCAACGCCGGATGGCAGCAGGTGAAGATCAGCCGCAACCGATCGTCCTCGACGGTCTGATCGTCCCAGGCCGAGGCGTCACTGGTTGCGGTCTCGATTTGCGTGGCGAGCTCGCCGAGCGCCGCGTCGAACCGCGCGCGACGGCGCATCGCGTCGATGGCTTTGAAGCGCCCGGTTGAGACGAGCCATGCACGGGGATTGGCGGGCACGCCCTCACGCGGCCAGTGCTCGACCGCGGCGATGAAGGCGTCGTGCATCGCTTCTTCGGCGCGATCGAAGTCGCCGAGCAGGCGGATCAATGTCGCGAGGACGCGCCGCGACTCGGCGCGGTAGACGGCCTCAACCGTCTCCCGCGCCTCCACGTCAGTTGAACTCCTGGATCGGCCGAACCTCGATGCTGCCGGTGCGCACCGATGGGATCTTCTGCGCGACTTGCAGCGCATCGTTCAGATCCCGGGCTTCGATCAGGTAGTAGCCGCCCAACTGCTCCTTCGTCTCCGCGAACGGACCGTCAGTCGTGGACAGCTTCCCATTCCGCGACCGCACTGTGGTGGCGGTCTGCACAG
>DATCXH010000067.1:0-6063 GCA_036565925.1 Vicinamibacterales bacterium | reverse complement strand
GAGACTCGCCGTAACTCGCGCAGCGAGCGGAGGCGGCTGGACCCGCCGTCGTTGGCATCGTGCCATTGGGTTGGTGGACCGAATGGGTGAGACCGTAGTACGGTTACGTCTCCCCCGATGCCAGAGACTGCTGTCGCAATTGCGGAACGTACGCTTCCGCATAATCTGGAAGCCGAACGTTCTGTCCTCGGCGCGATTCTCGTACACAACGACGCGTTCAACCTCGCCGCGCAGGTCATCGACAGCAACGACTTCTATCGCGACGCGCACCGCCGCATCTTCGACAAGATGGTGGCGCTCAACGAGCGCCACGATGCGATCGACTTCATCACGCTGAAGGAGGAGCTCGCCAAATCGGGGCAGCTCGATGAAGTCGGCGGTCCCGCGTACGTCGCGTCGCTGGCCGATGGCGTTCCGCGCGCGACCAACGTCGAGTACTACGCAAAGATCGTCAAGGAGAAGAGCACCCTCCGCAATCTGATCTACGCCGCCAACAAGATCCTCACCAACGCCTACGAAGCGGACCAGGAATCTGACATCGTCCTGGACGAAGCGGAGTCGGCGATTTTCGCCGTCGCCGACGATCGCCTGAAGGCCGGCTTCGTGCAGATGCGCGATCTGGTGAAGGAGAGCTTTCCGAAAATCGAGCAGCTCTTCGAGCAGAAGCGACTGATCACCGGCGTCCCGACCGGCTTCGTCGATCTCGACGAGATGACGCGCGGCCTGCAGGGCGGCGATCTGATCATCGTGGCGGCCCGGCCGTCGATGGGGAAGACGAGCCTGGTCCTCAACATCGCCCAATACGTCGCAACGCAGCCGGAACATGCGGTGGGCTTCTTCAGCCTGGAAATGTCGAAGGAGTCGCTGTTTCTGCGTCTGCTCACCGCAGAAGCGCAAGTAGACGGCCATCGTCTGCTGAGCGGCGCGATTGGTGGCAAGGACTACGGCCGCATCTCGCACGCCCTGGAAACGCTCAGCTCGATGAAGCTGTTCATCGACGACACCGCGAACGTCGGCGTCCTCGAGATGCGCGCCAAGTCGCGGCGGCTGCAGTCCGAACATGGGCTCAGCCTGCTGATCGTCGACTACATCCAGTTGATGAGCGGACGCGGCCGTTTCGAGAACCGCACGCTGGAACTGGCCGCGATTTCGCGGTCGCTCAAAGGCCTGGCCAAGGAACTGAACGTCCCGATTATCGTCCTGTCGCAGTTGAGCCGCGCACCGGAGTCCCGCTCCGACCATCGTCCGCAGCTGTCGGACCTGCGCGAGTCCGGCGCTCTCGAGCAGGACGCGGACGTCGTCGTGTTGATTTACCGCGACGATGTCTACAACAAGGATCCGAACAGTCCCGACGCCGGCACCGCGGAATTGATCCTCGCCAAGCAGCGCAACGGCCCGACCGGTACTGTGCGGCTCGCGTTCCTCAGGGAGCAGACCAGATTCGCGAATCTGGCTCAAGGCGCGTAGAGCATTAGTGATTGTCGATTGTTGATTGGAGATTGGTTGTTGATTGCAGATTGTGGATTGTTGATTGACGGCGGACGCCGTTCCTGCAATCACCAATCACCGATCACCAATCAACAACTAATCGAGAATCAAAGATCATTGAATCACCAATGATCCGGAGCACCGTCGCGCACGTTGATCTCGCGGCACTGCAGGCGAACTTTCGCGCCATCCAGCAATTTGTCGGGTCGCCCCGGATCATCGCGGTCGTAAAGGCCAACGCCTACGGACACGGATCGACGCGGGTCGGTCTCGCACTCGAGCAGGCCGGCGCAACGATGCTCGCGTGTGCCGACATCGAAGAAGGGATTGTGATTCGGCAGGCGGGCATACGCGTGCCGATTCTCGTCTTCGGTGCGTTGAGCGTGAGCGATCTCGACGGGTTGTTCGAGTTTGCACTGACGCCGACGATCTCGACGCCGGGCGCCGCGCGTGCCGTGCAAGCAGCCGCCGCGCGTCACAAGACCACAATCGGCTATCACCTGAAGATCGACACCGGAATGAACCGCCTCGGATTCCGGCACGACAACCTGCGGCGGACATTGCCCGATCTGCTCTCGAGCGCGAACCTTCGTCTCGAGGCGGTGTACACGCACTTCGCGTCTGCTGATGTGCCTGAAAGTCCCGTCTTCAACGATCAGCGCGAGCGCTTCGAGTCGGCGTGGTCTGTCGTCAACGAACTGCTTGCAACAGCCCAAAGCCGAGAGCCCATAGCCCAAAGCCTCAACGCCCCGATTTTCCGTCACGCGTGCAACAGCGCCGCGTTGCTGCGCGACTCACGCGTCTGGTACGACGCCGTACGGCCTGGCCTTCTTCTCTATGGCATCGTTCCGCCGCCACTGGCATCGACGATTCAGCTCACGCCGGTGATGTCGCTCACCAGCCGCGTCGTCGCTGTGAAGGGACTGCGTCCCGGCGAGGGCGTGGGCTACGGCTTGCGATATCACGCCGATTCGCCGCGAACGATTGCGGTGATTCCCGCAGGCTACGCCGACGGTCTCGATACCCGACTGTGCGGTCGCGGTCACGTGTTGATTCGGGGTCAGCGGGCGCCAATTGTCGGGGCCGTCTCGATGGACATGATCACCGTGGACGTGACGAGTCTCGGTGACATCCAGCCAGGCGATGAAGTGGTGATCCTCGGACGCCAGGGCAATGAGACCTGGCAGCAGATCGACGCCCGCGAGGTGGCGGCCGCCATCGGCACGATACCCTGGGAGATCGTCTGTCGTCTCGGCACGCGCATTGAACGACAATACGACTAGGGCTGTAGAGGCGGGTCTTTAGACCCGCCTTCGATCAACGCTCATGAAACCGCCCAAGGCTGTATTCGTCTGTCAGGAATGCGGTGCGCAGTCCCCCAAGTGGGGAGGCCGCTGTACTGAGTGCGGCGCGTGGAACTCGCTCGTCGAAGAGCGCGTCGCCGATGCCGCTCCTGCTGCGGCCGGCAACAGCCGGTACGCGCAGTTCTCGACAACATCGGCAGCCAAGCTGTACGCAGAAGTTGAAACGGCCCAGGGCGTGCGACTCTCGACGGGGATCGACGAGTTCGATCGTGTCCTTGGCGGCGGGGTCGTGCCAGGGTCGCTCATTCTGCTCGGCGGCGAGCCCGGTATAGGCAAGAGCACGCTGCTGCTGCAGGCGGCGGCACACTTCGCGCGCGAGATCGGGCCGGTGCTCTACGCCTCGGGTGAAGAATCGGAGCATCAGATCAAGAGTCGTGGTGACCGCCTCGGCGTCGGCGCGGCGCCGTTGTATCTCCTGTCCGAGACCTGCATCGAACGGATTCTCGAGGAGGAAGCTCGCCTCAAGCCCGCGCTGGTGATCATCGACTCGGTGCAAACCGTGTGGTCGAGCAAGTTCCAGTCCGCGCCGGGCAGCATCGGTCAAGTGCGGGAGGCCGCGACACAGTTTCTCTTTGCCGCGAAAGGTCAGAACGTGCCGACCGTCCTCGTCGGTCACGTGACGAAGGACGGCAATCTTGCCGGCCCCAAAGTGCTCGAGCACGTCGTCGACACGGTGCTCTACTTCGAAGGCGAGCGCCATCACGCGCATCGCGTCGTCCGCGCGGTGAAGAACCGATTTGGTGCCGTGAGTGAGCTCGGTGTCTTCGAGATGACGGGAACAGGGCTTCGCGCTGTTCCCAATCCATCGCAGCTCTTTCTCTCTGAGCGCGCGTCGGGCACGCCCGGATCCGCGGTCCTGTGCTGCGTTGAGGGATCGCGGCCGATCCTGGTCGAGGTGCAAGCGCTGGTCAGCACCAGCACGTACGGAAACGCCCGGAGGATGGCGATCGGGATCGATCAGAACCGGCTGTCGCTGTTGCTCGCCGTGCTCGAAAAGCGAGCCGGCCTGAGTCTCGCTGGCGACGATGTCTACGTGAATATCGCCGGGGGAATGACCATCGACGAACCGGCCGCTGACTTGAGCGTCGTCGCCGCGGTAGCGTCGAGCGTGCGCAATCGGGGCCTTGCGCCGTCCACGGCGCTTTTTGGAGAAGTGGGTTTAAGCGGCGAGATCAGGGGTATTCCGCAGGCCGGGCTGCGGGTGCGCGAAGCCGCGCAAATGGGATTCACGCGGATCGTGCTGCCATCTGCCAATCTCGAGGGGTCGGGAGACGGCAAAATAGAGCTGGTTGGTGTGCGGACGGTAGGTGAGGCGCTGGACGAGCTGATATAGGCTTGGCGGCCGTAGCCGAAGGCGGAGGCGGCTTGCTTTTCGCGCTCGGCAGTTCTAAGGTTCACAGATTCATACACGTCCCTCTCATTACCTGCCCCTGGGAGTTCGCAATGGCGTGGTTCGCACTGGCGCGTGTGCTGTTCGTAACAGCGGTTGGTTATTCAGCCTTCCAACTCGAGCCCCTCGGCCCTGACTCGGCCATCCTCAACGTCGCGTTCGGACTAGTCCTTGGTCTGCTGATCGTCGTCCTCGAGCACAGGCTGAAGACGACGTCGGTCACGCACATGATCGGCGCGCTGCTCGGCGGTGCCATCGGTCTGCTGGCAGCTCGTACGATCGGCGCTGCTCTCTACTGGGCGAATCTCGGCAACGAGCGCGTGGTGTTCCTCCACAGTTTCATCCTGCTCGCGCTGCCATATCTGGGTCTGGTGCTCGGGGCGCGCCGCGGCGAATGGCTCGAACCGCAGAATCTCGTGTCCTTGTTCCGTTCCGCGGGTCCGCGCAAGCGTTACAAGGTGCTGGACACGAGCGTCATCATCGACGGCCGCATCGCCGACATCTGTGAAACCGGTTTCATGGACGGAACCATCGTGATCCCGCAGTTCGTCCTGAAAGAGCTGCAGCTCGTGGCTGACTCGTCGGACTCTATGAAGCGCAATCGCGGACGGCGCGGTCTCGATATTCTGCAGAAGGTGCAGAAGATGGCCGGCGTGGAGGTCACCATCTCCGACATGGATTTCCCCGAGGTCCGCGAAGTCGATCTGAAGCTCATCGAGCTGGCGCGCACGCTGCAAGGAAAGATCGTCACCAACGATTTCAACCTGAACAAAGTCGCGCAGCTGCGCGGCGTCGAGGTATTGAACATCAACGAGCTCGCCAACTCGCTCAAGCCGGTCGTGCTGCCTGGCGAGATCATGAAGGTGTTCATTCTGAAGGAAGGGAAGGAATACAACCAGGGCGTTGCCTATCTCGACGACGGGACGATGGTCGTCGTGGACAATGCGCGCAAGATGATCGGCAAGACCATCGACGTGGTGGTGACAAGCGTGCTGCAGACAACCGCGGGAAAGATGATCTTCGGTCGATTCATCGAGCCGACCATCGCCGCGCAATCGACACCGGCGTCGGCACCCGCCACGGGCTCGCGTTCTGCGGTCACTCCACCGGCTGCTGCCGCGGGCAAGTAGCAGATGCCTCCGTTTCACTGGTGGCGAACGGTCTTCTTTCTGATCCCGTGCATTGCGATCTACACGATCGTGCTCGGTACGCTGTCGCTCGTGTCGAGTCTCTTCGATCGCAACGGATATTTCGCGCACTGGTGCGCGCGGACGTGGTCGCGTCTGATTCTGACGACATCGGGTGTACGCGTGGTTGCCCGCGGACTCGACCGGCTCGAGCCTGGACGCACGTACGTGTTCGTCTCGAACCATCAGAGCATCTACGACATCCCGATCCTCTTCTGGTCGCTCCCTTTCCAGCTGCGCATCATTGCCAAGGAGTCGCTCGGGAACATCCCGTTCATGGGATGGCATCTGCGGCGGACGGGGCACATGCTCGTCGATCGCAAGCGCCCGGATTCGAGCCGCGTGATTCACTGGGCGGAGCGGCTGACCTCGAAGGGCCTCTCACTGATCGTGTTTCCCGAGGGCACGCGCAGCCGAGACGGTCGGGTCGCGAGGTTCAAGGGCGGCAGTTTCTATGTCGCGCTCGAGGCGGGCCTGCCCGTTGTGCCGCTCTCGGTGATCGGCAGCCGTCATGTGATGCTGAAAGGGCGGCTCACCACGTATCCAGGCGAAGTCCGTCTCGTCGTCCACGAGCCGATCGACACGAGTGGCATGGCCGGCTCGGATGCGAAAGAGTTCGGCGAACGCGTGCGAC